>SFNZ01000063.1 GCA_004552615.1 Bacteroidales bacterium
TGTCCCTCCGAGAGTCCTGGAACGTCCCTTGTCCACCCGGTAGAATCTCTCGAAGAGATGTACGAGATGTTCCTCGGGGACACCTTCCCCGTTGTCATTGAATATGAAATGATGATGCCCGCTGTCGGAACGCCTGCCTGGATTTTCCGTCGAGCTCTTCGTTGTACAATATTGTCTCGAGATAACCGTTGATGATGCTCACCGGGGTCTTTAGTTCGTGTGCAACGTTCTGGGTGAGCTGTCTTTTGAGCCTCGTCTTGTCATCCTCGCTGTTCTGCAGCATCGCATAGAGTTCCACGACTCGTGCGGAAATCTCACCGAGCTCATCATCCGTGAAAACCATGTCCGCGTCATTGATTTCCCTGCCCTGGGCGGCCATTGATGCAAATGTTTTCAACTGCTTGATGTTCAGGTCGATATGCCTTACGTACCTGTAGAATAGCAGGAACAGCAGGCCGGAAAGTATGAGTGCCGTCCAGACATAGCCCTTGTCCGAGGCCAGGATCTCAGACATCGATACGTCATATATATGTGCGCTCCGGACTATTATCCCTGTCCCGGGAAATGAAGTGGCGGAATAGAACCATTTCCCGCCTACCGTCTCCGACGCCCTCTTTAGGCTGTAGCCCCTGCCGCTCTTGACGGCTTCGGCAATCTCCTCGCGTCCGGCATGTCCGCCAATTCCGCTGATATCCTCCATCATGCTGTCATACAGCACATTGCCGGACATGTCCAGAATGGTCACACGCCCTCCGTATCCCTGTATCAAGTCGAGCAGGCCGGCCGTGTCGCGTTTCTCTGCGAGTCTGGCGATGTCCTCGTTGATGTCCTGCAGCCTGGTGTCGAGTATGTCAATCCGGTATTGCCTTTCCCTGCTGAACTGGAATATCAGGAAACTTCCCGTCAGCAGGACAATCAGCAGGGCGACTACTGCCAGAAGCTTGAGGCTCAGCCGGGTATGTTCAATGTATTTCAGCATTCTCGTCGAAATAATACCCGTATCCGTGTCTTGTGGCTATGCAGGCTCCGTATCTTCCGGTCTTCTTCCTGAGTCTCGTGATATTAACGTCCACGGTCACTGCCTTGCTTACAAGGTCGATTTTCAATGTCTTGAAACTCAATGATTTCTCTTCTTCATCCTTCGGTTTCCTGCCGGATGCCCTCCTCAGCACCGCTCCCACCCTCGAGACCACCTCCCTGACGGAGAACGGCTTGGCGATATAGTCGTCGCCTCCTATTCCGAGACCGTGTACGGTGTCATCTTCGGTGTCGCGTGCAGTGACGAAAATTATTGGAATCTCAGCAGTGAGGGGATTCTTCCTCATTATCTCGGCAAACTTGAATCCGGACATCCCTTCGAGCATCACGTCGAGAAGCACCAGGTCGTATTTCGTCAGGTCTTTCATCAGGGCCTCTTCCGCGGAATTCACCGTGTCGGCTGAGAAACCGGCGTTGTCGAGGTTCACTTTCAGGATCTCGCAGATGTCCTGCTCGTCATCCACAATCAGAATTCGTCTGTTGTCTTCCATATTATTTTCCGTTCTCGCTGTAAATCATCAGGAGGATGTCACCTTCCTTCAGATTGACCATCCCGTCAGGAACTATGAACTGGTCATCCCTTCTGATTATCACCACTCTTGCCCCTTCCGGCAGATTGATTTCCTTGAGCGTGCAGCCTCCAGCCAGGTCCTCGCCGGACAGCGTGTAATTCTGGAGTTTGCCAGCCTCCTCGGGTATCTCTATGCCGAAAGTCTCCGGCTTCTTGTCCTCGGGCAGGTTCAGTCTCATGGCTTTCGCCACTCTCGGCACCGACATGCCCTGGCATATCAGCGAGAGCAGGGTGATAAAGAATACAATGTTGAAAATCTGGTCCGAACCGGGAATTCCGGCCACTATCGGATAGGTAGCGAAAATGATCGGCACGGCCCCTTTCAGGCCCACCCATGACGTGAATGCCTTTGCCCTGAAGGTGATTCTCCTGAAAGGAGCCAGGCACAGGAAAATCGTCAGAGGCCTTGCCACCAGCATCAGGAACAGGCCTATCAGCAGGGCAACCGGAGCAACGTGTATCATTTCCTTCGGATTCACGAGAAGCCCGAGCGTGAGGAACATTCCTATCTGCATCAGCCATGTCATTCCGTCCATGAAACTTAGGATTTCCCGGCGGTTGTTCATCGGCTTGTTGCCAATGATGAAGCCGGCAATGTACACGGCGAGATATCCGTTGCCTTTCACTATTTCAGTCATCGATATGGTGAAGAGGCTGACCGCAAGCAGCAATATCGAATACAGGGGAGTGCTGTTCAGCTTTACCCTGCGCAGAATCCAGACTGTGGCGAAACCTATGGCCACACCCATGATAGTGCCGATTGCAATCTGCAGTATCAGGGTCCCTACTGAACTGAGCATCAGCCTGCCGTAATTGATTCCCTCTGCTCCTGTGGCAGGGTCGAACAATGTCTGGGCCACCTGGATGAGCACGATTGTGATGACATAGGCCATCGGGTCGTTGGAACCGGATTCGAGCTCGAGCATCGGCCTCAGGTTCTGCTTCAGCTTCATGTTGCAGTTTTTCAATATGTTGAATACTGAAGCCGAGTCTGTTGAAGACATTACTGCAGCGAGCAGGAAGCACATGACCACAGGCATCTGCAGTCCGAGTTTCGGGAAACGTGACAGCAGGAAAATGAAGAATCCGGTGAATACCACCGTGAGGAATACTCCTATGGTGGATAGCGTCACTCCCTGTACGAGCACCGACCGGATATCCTTGAGCTTGGTCTCCATACCGCCCGTGAACAGGATTACGCTCAGGGCTGCGATTCCCACGAACTGGGCCTGGGAGTAGTTGTTGAAAACCAGTCCGAGTCCGTCACTGCCGAAGAGCATTCCCACCATCAGGAAGATGAGGAGGGAAGGTACTCCGTATTTATATCCCGTACGGGAAACCATTATCGCCGTGAAGACAAGAATAGAACCTATGAGGAAAACGTTCTGCGACGTGAAATGTATCACTGTGTGCATATTGAGTATGTCTATTGTTCCGTCTTGTCCTTTGCCGTGTGTTCCCTGCACCATTGTACCAGCCCGCACTCACCGCATTTTGGGTTTCTGGCCGTGCAGATGTAGCGTCCCTGCAGTATCAGCCAGTGGTGGGCCACAGCCCTCTTGTCCTCCGGAATCCCGGCCTCGAGGTCTTTCTCCACAGCCTCCGGTGTCCTGCCTCCAGAGAGACCCAGCCTGTGCGATACGCGGAACACATGAGTGTCCACAGCAATCACCGGCTTGTCATAGACTATGGAGGCGATAACGTTCGCCGTTTTCCGTCCTACACCGGGAAGGCTCATCAGCTCGTCAATGCCAGACGGGACCTCCCCGCCGAAATCGTCAATCAATTTCTGCGCCATCGCTATCAGGTGGCGGGTCTTGCTGTTCGGATAGGATATGCTCTGGACGTATGGGAAGAGTTCCTCGAATGAAGCAGCTGCAAGTGTCTGGGGGTCAGGAAAATGCCGGAAAATCTCAGGAGTGGTCATGTTCACCCTCCTGTCAGTGCACTGTGCGGAGAGAATCACCGCCACGAGCAGCTGGAAAGGGGTTTCATAATGAAGTTCCGTACCTGCCACAGGCATGTTTTCACTGAACCATCCTATTATTCCGGAGAATCTGTCTTTCTTTGTCATTTTGTCAGTCATTTGAGTTCCTCGCAGGATTCGTTCCTGCAAACCATGACACGGCCCGGATATTTCTCGAATATTGACCTGTTGTGAGTGACCATCACCACTGCCGTGCCCCTGCTACGGTTAATGCCGGTGAGAAGCTGCATGATTCCGTCTGCGGTGTCATTGTCCAGATTGCCCGTTGGCTCGTCCGCGATAATCACTTCCGGTTCGTTGAGAAGGGACCTCGCGATTGCAATGCGCTGCTGTTCACCTCCCGAGAGCTGGTGAGGCATCTTGTGGGCCTTGCTTGTCATCCCGACACTTGCGAGGACCTCCTCAATCCTCTTATCCACCTTTTCCGTGTCTTTCCATCCTGTGGCCCTCAGGACGAATTCGAGATTGTCATGCACTGTCCTGTCCATCAGCAGCTGGAAATCCTGGAATACCACTCCGATTTTTCTTCGGAGGAAAGGTATCTCCTTGTCCCTGATGCCGTTCACCTGGAATCCGCAGATGCTGCAGGTCCCTTTTTCGAGCTTGTTTTCAGCTATCATCGTCCTGATTATGGAAGTCTTGCCGGTGCCGACCTTTCCCACTATATAGACGAAATCACCGGGATAAACGTCCATGCTCAGGCCGTAAATGACCGGGGTCTCTCCGTTCATTATCTCTGCATCCCTGAATGAGATGACAGGTTCGTGATGTGATATGATTTCTTCAGTAATGATGCTCTCAGCCATAACAAAAATTTAATTCAAGTTTCGCAAGCCGCAAATTGCTGCATTACCGCTAATTTACCTCATTAATTCCGAAAATCAAGGGATGCTTGCATAATTTCTTGAATTCTTAATATCTTTGTCATGATATTGTAATGCGCAATGAGACCTTGTTTTGTGAAAATTCCGGCTGCCGTGGCAGCTTTCCTGTTGATAGTGCTTTTATCGAGCTGTATCAAGGACAGGCAGGAAACTGGGGCCGGCCTGCGCCCCGGGGACAAACTTCCGGAGTTCTCGGCTTCTTTCAGTGACGGGACTACAGTCAATGTTCCGAAGGATCTGGCCGGGAAGGTTTCATGCATAGTGCTTTTTAATACTTCCTGTCCGGACTGCAGGGAGGAATTGCCTGTAATTCAGGAACTTCATGACCTGTGCCCGGAGGTTTCAATCCTTTTGGTGAGCCGTGAGGAAGAAGCGTCCACCATCGAGGAATTCTGGCGTGAGGCCGGTCTGTCCATGCCATATTCTGCGCAGAAGGACAGGAAGATTTATAACCTTTTCGCCACTTCCCTGATTCCACGTACCTACATTGCGGACAAGTCCGGTACAATCAGGTACGTCCATACTGACAATCCTGTCCCGTCTCTTGATACTCTTTTGGAAGAGGCCAGGGGGGAGCAGTGACGTGCCAGGAATTCTTTTGCGAAACTTTGGAAATATGTTTTTTTCATGTTTCTAAATTAGTAACTTCGCATACGGATTTTGATTTAATACAATCGGAAATATATGAAGAAACAGACCAAGGCGCTCCATACGGACTATCCCAGGAAAGATGCGTACGGGGCATTGAGCATGCCGGTATATCATGCGGCGGCTTTCGAGTTTGACAATGCCGCGGAGATGTCGGACGTCTTCTGCGGAAGGGTGATCGCTCCTGACTATTCGAGGGTGATGAATCCTACGGTAACGAATTTCGAGGACAGGGTCAAGGCCCTTGCAGGGGCATCCTCGGTGGTGGCCCTCAATTCCGGAATGGCAGCCATCAGCAATACATTGTTCGGACTTGTACGTGCCGGCGGCAACATCGTCACATCCCGTCACATGTTCGGCAATACCTTCTCTTTCATTACCGAGACATTGCCGAGGCTCGGAGTGGAACCGAGGATGAAGGACCTTACGGACCTCGCACAGGTCGAGGCCGCAGTGGACGGCAATACTGCTTGTATCTATCTGGAAATCATTACCAATCCTCAGATGGAGGTGGCCGATCTCAGCGCCCTGGCCGAAATTGCGCACAGGCATGGCATCCCTCTCGTGGCAGATACCACGATGATTCCGTTCACGGAGTTCTCGTCCAGCGCACTCGGGGTGGATATCGAGGTGGTATCCAGCACCAAATATCTTTCCGGCGGGGCCACGAGCATCGGCGGCCTCATCCTGGACTACGGGCATTTCCCGGAGTTCACGAAGATGACGAAAGGGGAACTTCTCTTCAATCTCGGAGCCTACATGACTCCTCACGTTGCTTACATGCAGACCCTCGGACTCGAGACTCTCAATGCGAGGTATGCAGTCCAGTCATCCAACGCGTTGGAGATTGCCCGGAGGCTCAGTCGTCATCCGGCAGTTCTACACACGGGGTATACCGGACTTGAGGACAATCCTTTCCATGAGCTGTCACTCAGGCAGTTCGGACCTACTGCCGGAGCGATGGTCACAATTGACCTCGAGAGCCAGGAAGCCTGTTTCAAGTTCATTGACAGCCTGAAACTGGTTTACAGGGCTACCAATCTCTTCGACAGCAGGTCGCTTGCAATCCATCCATACAGTACGATTTTCGGTCCGTTCTCCGCGGAGAAGAAACGTGAGATGGATGTCCTTGACACGACAATCCGCCTCTCGATAGGTCTGGAAGACGTGGACGACATTTATGCTGATCTTTGCCAGGCTCTCGATGCCGCGGCAGGAAAATGACGGAAGAGCATGGGAAAATACGATTTTGACAAAATAGTGGACAGGCGCGGGACAGGCGCCCTCAAGCTCGATGTGCTCAAGGAGCGTTACGGACGCGCAGACCTGACCCCTCTGTGGGTGGCCGACATGGATTTCGAGACCCCTTCGTTCATTACCGATGCCCTGAAACAGCGTCTTGAACATTCTCTCTTCGGATATACGGTGGAGCCGGATGACTACCGTCCTGCCATAATCGACTGGATCAGGGATCATCACGGATGGGAAGTCAGGCCTGAATGGCTCTCCTACATTCCCGGTATCGTGAAAGGTATCGGAATGGTGGTCAACGTGTTCGTCAAGCCGGACGAGAAGGTCATCATCCAGCCTCCGGTCTATCATCCGTTCCGCCTCACTCCTCAGGGAAACGGTAGGGAAGTGGTGTACAACCCGCTGATAGAGAATCCTGACGGAACGTATTCGATGGATTTCGACAATCTCGAAAAAGTGGCCGACCCTTCATGCCGTCTTCTCATTCTCTCCAATCCTCACAATCCGGGAGGAATCGTATGGGACAGGGAGACTCTTGAAAAGCTTGCCAGGTTCTGCAGCAGCAGAGGCATCATAGTGATTTCAGACGAGATTCACTGCGACATGGCCCTTTACGGGCACAAGCACATTCCGTTCGCTTCGGTGTCCCAGGAGGCGGCATCGTGCAGCATCACTTTCAGCGCCCCGACCAAGACTTTCAATATCGCGGGAATCGTTAGTTCGTGGTGTGTCGTGCCGGATGAAAAGCTTCGTACACGTTTCTTCGGCTGGCTGAAAGCCAATGAATTGGATGAACCGAACATGTTCGCTCCAATCGCTACCGTGGCCGCTCTTAGAAACGGTGAGGAGTGGCGCAGGGAAATGCTCCGCTACATCGAGGGCAATATCGATTTCGTTATAAACTGGTGTGCTGAGCGGATTCCGCAGATCAAGCCTCTCAGGCCCCAGGCCTCATACCTCGTATGGCTGGACTGCCGCGGCCTCGGCCTCTCCCATGACGACCTCATTGACCTTTTCGTGAACAAGGCCAGGCTCGCCCTGAACGACGGTGCGATGTTCGGTCCCGGCGGAGACGGCTTCATGCGTCTCAACGTAGCCTCCCCACGCAAACTCCTCGAACAGGCCCTCCTGCAGCTCGAAGACGCTGTTGCCGGTTGTCTTTGAGATTCTAAGCCTCGGTGAAATCCCGGATGATTCCCTCCACGGCCTTGGTCGCGGAGGCAACGGCTTCCACGACGGTGGCGGGGCCGAGGATGAAATCTCCTGCCAGATAGACATTTCCAAGGCTGGTTTTCTGGAATTCATCCACTGAAGGCCAGCCTGAATTGTTCAGTTCCGGCATCTCGTCACCGAAAATGCCCATATCCACATTCGCGCTGATAGCCACCAGCATGCTGTCGAACTCCACCTCATGCTCGCTGCCGTCTATCATTTTCGTGGCGATGCGTCCGTCCGGTTTCGTGACATTCTCGCAATGCTTCATTACGGCCTTGTTTCCCCGTATTTCCACCGGAACTTCAAACAGTTCGAATTTCACTCCTTCCTGCCTTGCCTCTTCAACTTCAATGGAGTTCGCCGGCATGTTCTCGAAGGATTTGCGGTAATACACCCAGGTGTCGTGGCCGTTCCTGTTCGCAGTGCGGCAGGCATCCATCGTGACATTGCCGCCGCCTATTACAAGGACTTTGTGACCGAGCTTGTATGAGGATGGATTCTTCAGATAATCAAGTGCATATATGATTCTTTCACTCTCTTCACCAGGGATGTCCAGCTTTCTCGGGATACCTGCCCCGGCCGCGATAAGAACTGCGTCATATTCCTGCCGGAGAGCAGACACTGTGATATCCTGGCCGAGTCTCGTGCATCCCCTGAACAGGATTCCTGCCCCGGACATCATCGTTTCGTATCTGTCCACGTATTTCCTGTCAAGCCTGAATTCAGGGATGCCGTATCTCAGCACCCCTCCGGGACGCTCATTCGCATCGAACACCGTGACCGAGAATCCTGCCTCCCTGAGCTTGAATGCAGCCGTGATTCCTGCAGGACCTGCTCCGACAACCGCCACTTTCTTGCCATTCTCCATCCCGGGAACGACTTCCGTATGGAAAAGAGCCTCTCCGGCAATCTCGAACTCTATGGAATGCCAATCCACCGGAACTTTCTTCGCGTTGAGGATACAATGCCCGTAACAAGCTTTGCTCCAGTCACATACCTGACTGGTTATCGCTGAGAAAGGATTGTTGCTGAAAAGGATGTCTGCAGCTTCTTCCGTTCGGCCTTCCCTGTACAGTCCCATTACCGACGGGACATCCGTATGTACGGCGCAGGCAGCCGAGCATCTTGCATTCTTGCAGCGCAGGCATCTTGCGGCTTCTATATGATTATTGGCGGTAGCTGTCGTATTGTCCATAAAACTATTGTCTGATGTTCGTTTTCAAAGCCTACAAATTTAACAATATCTTCCGTAAAACGAAAAAGGATGGCCGAAAAGTCGCATGGACTTCCCGACCATCCCCGTTTGCAATTGAATTATGAAGTTGAGGTTTTAGAATGCGAATGACACTCCAATACCGGCAACGATGCTCTTTCTCGAATAATCCTCCTTTCCCGGGATAGCGAGGGCCTCAGGTGTGAATCCTGCAAGCTTTTCTGCAAGGCCCGGATTGACGGCTGCCATCTGGCCGAGGAGCGGGGCGAGCTGCTCGTACATCTTCTTTCCGTATCCGCCGTAGTCATTTGAGTCCTTGGAGAAATTCAGGAAGAAAGTCTTGTACACTGCGAGGTCGATGGCAATCTTCGGGGTAACGTGGATACTTGCACCGAGGCCTCCTGATACAGAGCTTGTCGAGAAGCTCATGTCGGAGATGTACTTAGCCTCGTCACCGAATCCGAAAGTACTGCTGTTCACTCCGATACTGAGTGTGAGAATCTTGTTTACATCCCACTCGATACCTCCGAGAATCTCGTATGCATTGTGCTCGAGATAGTCCTGTTTGTCAGCAAGGTCTGTGTCGCCGTTGTACTGCTTGGACTGCTTGTCGAAATAATAGTTGAATCCGAGTGAGAGTCTCACGTTCTCTCTCGGGGAGAATGTACCGCCGATATTGAGGTTGGCAGGAAGGTCTGCCGCAATTTCCTTCTCGTCGTCGAACTGGGCTACGCCGGTGGTATTCTCCTTGGTGTCGTTCACGAGACGAACCCTGGTATTGAATTCATATCTTGCGGAGAAGTCGAATTTGCCGGTCTTGTAATGTACGGAGAGAATCGGGGTGAAGGCAATGTCCTTCTGGGAAGCGTCAAGCCTCTTGTCAGCCACGAGACCGCCGGCCATTGCGGCACCCTGCTCTGCGCTTACTGCTCCTCCTGAAAGCATGGAGATGACACCTCCGAGCACGTTGGCTGCAGGAAGCATTGCCCCGCCGTACTGAAGCTGGATGTTCTGGATGTTGCCTACGTAGTTGTTTTTCAATACGTTGAGACGAAGTCCGGCTGAAACGCTCCAGTTCTTGTTGATTTTGTATCCGAGGTTGAGCTGGCCTGCGAAATTGTACTGCTCGCCTACGAGGTCAGTGTCCACGTCATAACCGGTAACCACATTTGCGCCTGCGAGGGTGTTGATCACTGCCGGGATCATCGCTACCGGAGCCTCGAAAGATCCGAGACCGTTCTCATATTCGCATTTTCCTCCACCGGAAATCACTCCGAAATGGAATGAACCGAACCAGTTGTTGTGCTTGTATGCGAGGTCAAGATGGGGAAGTACAGGAACGAAGGTCTTTCCTACATATTTCTTGTATGGCTTGCCTCCATTGTCCACACCGTATGCCAATGGCTCATAGGTGGTGGTGGATATACGCTGCTGGATTGCTGTGTTGATGTCGAATGAAAGGTAGAATCCGTTTTCCATGAATCCGATTCCGGCAGGATTGAAATATGCCCCGTGGACTCCGATGGCTGCATTCTGGGCAGGATTGCGCAGATATGCGATGTTCTGGTTGGTGTTGTGGACATAACCTCCTGCAAAAGCGGAGACTGCTGCGGCAGAAAGCGCCGCTGTCAAGATAAGTTTTTTGTGCATTTTGTCGCTTTTTTATGTAAAAACGTCGCAAAAGTACTGCAAAGGGCCCA
>SFNZ01000011.1 GCA_004552615.1 Bacteroidales bacterium
GGGAGTCAGTCTCGGATACATTGCGTAGCAGTCCCTGTTGGACTCGGTCCATCTGTTGTCCGCCCACTCGGTCAGCATTGCATTCGCAGTCACTGAACCCCATTGGCCGTTATTCACGAACGGAGCGGTCTTCTCATAATTGATCCTGAACGAACATTCCGTAGCTGCCTGGAAAAAGCAGGAGAAGTCGAATCCCTTGAATCCTGCGGAGAATCCGAAACCGTAGATGTAGTTAGGGATGGTCGGATAGCCGATAGGAACATAGTCCTGGCTGTTGATGATACCGTCCTCGTTGATATCCTTGTACTTGATGTCACCAGGCATCACGTTTCCGAACATCTGGGTAGGAGAGTTCGCGATGTCGGCCTCGTCGATGAAGAGGCGCTCTGCGATGAGACCGGTAATCTGGTTCAGCCTCTTGCCCTCCCATGAGAGCCACTCGTAACCGTAGTCAGGCTCCTCATAGACGTCATATTTGCCGGTCGCGTAGGTCATGTTGAACCTTGCGGAAATCCAGGAACCGCCTGCAAACGACTTGTTGGCATCGACAGAGATTTCATATCCGTGGGATGAGGCCTCTCCTACATTGGCGCGGAGCGGAGCCTGGAGACCCATGGTTGACGGAATGGACTGCCTGTTCATCAGGATGTTGGTCCTCTTTTCACGATAGTAGTCAGCCTGAACGGTGATCCAGTCCCAGAGACCGAGTTCTACGCCGACGTCGAATTTCTTCGCAATTTCCCAGGTAATCTTGTCGTTGGCATATCTGGAGATTGACACACCCGCCTTATTGAACGAGAACTCGTCACCGAAGTCTACGCCAAGACCTGCATTCATGTTCACATTGGACATATAGAAGAACCTGTCGCTCGATGATCCGATCTGGTCATTTCCGGCAAGGCCGTACGTCGATTTCAGTTTGAGGAGGCTGACTACCTTCTTCAGCTTAGGGCCGAAGAATTTCTCGTTGGAGATGATGTAGCCGACTCCGACAGAAGGGAAGAATCCGAATCTCTCGCCTTTGGCGAACCTCTCGGAACCGTTGTATCCGAAGTTGGCCTCGATGAGATATCGGCTGTCATAACCGTAGGTGAACCTGCCGGCGAGTCCCAGATTCCTGTATGGCAGGGAACTCTGGAGGTCGCCCATGTTCGCATACAGTTTGTTCTGCATGGTATATACAAGGAGTCCGGACACATCGTGCTTGCCGCCGAACTTGCGGTTGTAGTCGATGGCTGCCTCAAGATAGGTGGCAGTATTGATGTTCTTTCCTCCCTGCTGGTAGTTCAGGTACTCGGTACCACCGTCAGGATTGATGCAGTTCAGGGTATAGGTATTCTCGGCAACATCGTATGACGACATCGTGTACCAGTACGGATTGTAGAACCTCTGGAGGTCGAAGTATGAATACCTTGTGGTATTGAACAGCGCCCTTGCAGCGAGGCCCTTGGTGATGAAGTCGAGCTTCTGCTTGAGCTCCACCTGGGCGATGAGGTTCATCTTGCTGTATTCCTTGTATCCGCGGACCATCCGTGCGTATGGGTTGAGATAGTTTCCGTCGGATGTGTTACCGAACATGATATGGGTTGCGGAACCGCCGGAGAGAGGATTCTCATAATACATAGGGAACGATACGGGATCCGCTGCGAGAGACATCTTGTAGAGTTCGCTACCACCGTCAAGCGGGCCTGAATAATCCTCGAATGTTCCGCTGAAACGCACCGCGAGCTCAGTTGTGTTGGTCACATTGATATTGATGTTCGACCTGAGCTGGATGGTCTTCAGGGATATATTGTTGTTGAATGAGTTGCTGTTGTTCTCCTTGAGAAGTCCGGTATCGTTGTTGAAAGTGGCTGCCACATAGTATCTTGCCACCTTTCCTCCACCGCTGAGGTTGGCGTTCACCCTCTGGTTGGTGGTGTAATTCTTGAACATCTCGTCAATCCAGTTCACGGCCGGATATGCATAAGGGTTCACTCCCCTCTTGGTAAGCTCGATCTTCTTGTCGGAGAACGGCCTCGGAGCGAGAGGGTCACGGGTGGATACAGCCTCGTTGTAGAGACTCATCCAGGTAACAGGATCCACTACATCGACCTCCTTCGTAGGCATGGAGAAGGAATTCTCGAACCTGATATTGAGGCTTGCACGGCCTTCCTTTCCTTCCTTGGTGGTGACGAGGATGACACCGTTCGCACCCCTGGCACCGTAAAGAGCCGTAGCGGTCGCGTCCTTCAGTACCGAGAAGGATGCGATGTCGTCCGGCTGGAGACGTGCGAGGTCGCTGGAGGAGAGTTCCACATTGTCAATGAGGATGAGCGGTCCCCTGGCGTTGGAATTGAACGTGGTGACACCACGGATGAAGAACTCGGCATTGTCCCGTCCCGGCTCTCCGGAGAGCTGCTGGGTAATCATACCTGCAATTCTTCCTCCGAGAGCGGTGGTAAGGTTGCTGGAAGGAACCTTGAGTTCTGCAGGACGTATCGTGGAGATGGAGCTGACCACGCTTTCCTTCTTCTGCTTGGAGAACGCGACAACCATGGCGTCCTCGAGAGCCGTGGCCTCCTCTTCCATTATAATGAGGTACTCGCGCTTGTCCGCGACACGGACGCGCTTGTCCACATATCCGATAAGGCTGACTACAATGTACTGGCCTTCGGCCGCAGAAATGGTGAAATTACCGTTGTCATCAACGAGAAGGCCGTTGTTCGTGCCCTCCACCATGACAGCCGCGCCCAGGACCGGTTCTCCATTGGAGTCCACAACCCGTCCCTTGACAGTGCGCTGGGGCCCGACCTGGGAGACCGCCGCGAAGGACGCTCCCTGAACGGAGAACAGCATGAGCACAACCAGGGCGATAAAGGTGAATAATACCTTTGCTGATGAGATGATTGAATGTCTCATAATTGGTTGTTGTTTTAGTAAGTTCTTATTAATCGTTATATGTTTAAACATTCGCAAATTTATATATATTATTTGAATTTGCAAATTTTGCTGGAAGAAATTTAGTGAATAGTGACGGCACACTCCGGGGATGCAAGTGATGATGCTTTGAATTTCAATACATTATGCATAGATTTGTCAAATCTTGCATAAACCAGCAAACGGCCGTCGAACGTGTTGCATACATTGTCGTTTTGTTCAGACATATCTGAATTGTCAGAAGACTCCATCCCGACCATCACAGCTCCGCCTCCGGTCTCGCAGGTCACCGGCACGGAAGCGCCCCTGACGCGGCGGCCATCTTTGTCAACCACCTCAACGACTATGTGCCCCAACACATCTCCGGAAGTCACAACCGATTCATCCTCAATCGAATACGCCTTCAGTGCATAAGCCTCGCCACAGGTGTACAAAGTTTCCGAGGCCTCTGCCGAAGCGCCTCTGTCACGATATGCCCTGACCGTCAATTCACCCGGCTCATAGTCCAGGTCCCAGAAAATCACTCCGGTTGCCGGATCCTTCTCCCGGTATTCCCCGGCCAGGACCGGATGAGTATAAGGGTCATTCGGGTAATCCACCTCGTTGCCGATGCTCCACATTATAATGGAAGGATGGTTCCTGTCCCTGCGGACCATGTCGGTAATGTCCTTTTCGGCCCATTCCTCGAAGAAGTCATAGCTTCCCTCGAAGCCCGGCTTGCCTACATTCCAGCCTTCCAGCCATTTCCGCTTCGGATAACGCCACTCGTCGAAAGCCTCGTCCATCACCAAAAGGCCGATTTCGTCACAGATGTCGTAAAATGCAGGGGACTGAGGATTGTGGCTCGTCCTCACTGCATTGACTCCTATGGATTTAAGAGCCATTAGACGCCTGCGCCACACTTCTGCAGGCACGGCTGCACCGAGCACACCGGCATCATGATGCAGGCACACTCCTTTCAATTTCATATTCTTTCCGTTCAGGAAATATCCGCGGTCAGGATCGAACACGGACTCCCTTATGCCTGCACGTGTCGCGGCACGGTCCACGACCTCCCCTTTCAGAATCAGCTCGGATTCCAGACTGTAAAGCACAGGACTATCCACGCTCCAGAGCTCCGGGTGCGGAATCTCCAGTTCTGCCGATGCCATGTCCCCGGACGGTTTCACCATCTTCTCCGCCACGCAGTTGCCTGACGCATCGTACATGGCGAAACGCACTTTCATATTGCCTTTCCCGCAGGAAGTGCGCGACGGTTCTATCCCGGATGACACGCTGAGCACAGCCCTGTCGGCATCAAGGTCGCTGAGACTGTAGGAAAGACCCCACTGCGCGAAATGCCTGTCAGGGGCCTTCACAAGCCACACATTCCTGTATATGCCGGAGCCTGTATACCATCTCGAGTCAGCTTCCCGGCTGTGGTCCACCCTGACAGCGATGGTATTCGGTCCGCCATGGGCCAGACAATCGGTAATCTCGTACATGAACGATATATATCCATTCGGCCTGGAACCGAGCTCGCGCCCGTTCAGATATACCGTACTCCTGTTATAAACACCTTCGAAATACAGATAATATCGTTCACCCGGCTCTTTCCTGAGCTCGAAACTCTTTCTGTACCAGCCTATTCCTCCGGGGAGCCATCCGGTGCAGCTGTATTTGTCCATGGACGTGGGCATAGACACTGACCAGTCATGAGGAACGTTGACTTCCTGCCAGGAAGTGTCATCGAATGCGGGGGATGAGGATTCAGGATTGTCTCCGAGAACGAATTTCCAACCTTTGTTGAACAGTTCGGAACTGCCGAACGAAACCTGCGCAGATACTTCCGCCGAAGCGGAAATAAATAATAATAGAGTCACCAATACGGTGAAGAGACTGCGTTTGCTCATGTTTAATATAGGTTTGTACTGACAAATGTATGGTTTATATTGAACATATCAAAATATTTCCCGATATTTGTGCATACATATTAATATTTCAGTCTCATGGGCAAATCAATATTGAAAGCGGCTGCCGTATTGGCCTCATCCCTTTTTTCCATATCAGCATCTTACGGACGCGAACCGGCGGAATATGTAGACATGTTCATCGGCACATCCAATTCCAGATGGATGCTCGGGCCTTATGCCCAGAGACCGTTCGGCATGGTGCAGCTCGGCCCGGACAACCAGGGGAATGTCTGGATGGGAGGATATGAATGGTCGATCAGCAACATCTCAGGATTCAGCCATATACACGCCTGGACAATGGGAGGCCTGATGCTGATGCCGTCCACGGTGGACCTCGCTACGGGCAATCCGTCCACGGACTCGCCTTATCAGGGAGCAAATGCAGGATATCATTCGCGCATCCTGAAGGAGACCGAGACTGCAAGACCGGGATATTACAGCGCATATCTATATGATTCCAAAACACTTGCAGAGATGACAGCCACATCGAGATGCGGCATCCACAGATATACTTTCCCTGAATGCAGGGACTCGCGAATCCTGATTGACCTGCAGTTCCCTACGGAATGGGACTACGGATTCACGGTGAAGGACGCTTCCGTCCGGAGGAGCGGGCCGGCCGAGATAGAGGGATATGCCGACTGCCAGTCCGGCTCATGGAGCTGGTGGAACAGCTATAAGCTGCATTTCGTGATAAAGTTCAGCAGGGAGTTCGACTCGATGAACTGCTGGAACGAGGGCCACATAAAAGAAGGAGTGGACTCCATGGACGGGAAGGGGGACACAGGCGTATATGTCACATTCAAAACCTCTGAAGGAGAGAAGATTACGGTATACTGCGGGATTTCCTTGGTAAGCATTGACCAGGCGAGGCTGAATCTCGAGAGCGAGGCCGGAGCGCTCGGCTATGATTTCGACAGGGTCGCCGCGGACGCGTTCGATGAATGGAACAGCCTGCTCGGAAGAATCCGGATCGAGGGAGGCACAGAAGAGGACAAGACCAAATTCTACACAAATCTCTACCGGGCATTCGCAGGCAAGCAGACCTGGAGCGACGTGAACGGGAAATACATTGACGCGATGGAGAGGGAGCAGACCATCACGGACGGCTGCATGTACGGCGGGGACGCCTTCTGGAACTCGTACTGGAACCTGAACGGGCTCTGGTCCATGGCCGCGCCTGAGATAGTGGACAATTGGGTGAACACCCAGCTGGAAATGTTCAGACATACCGGATGGACCTGCAAGGGGCCTGCAGGTATCGAATACTCCGGCATCATGGAGGGTTCGCACGAGACGGCTCTCATGGTGGCCGCATACCAGAAAGGCATCAGGAAAGACGGGGAGGACATCTACCGGGCCGTGCTCAGGAACGTCACCGAGACCGGAATCGACCACCCGGGAGGAGGCAACGCAGGGAATCCGCTATTGGACAAATATATCGAATACGGCTACATGCCGAGGGAGCACGGCGTGGTCTCCAAGACATTGGACTATGCCTATGACGACTGGTGCGTGGCCATGATGGCTTACGCATGCGGGGACAAGAAAACCGGGAAAATGCTCGAAGCCCGTTCAATGAACTGGAAGAATGCATTCAACCCGGCTACCGGCTATGTCACGATGCGCGACAAGAAAGGCGGATGGGACCCGGAATTCGACAAGTTCTCCAACCGCGGCTTCATCGAGGGGAACAGCTGGCAATATTCCTGGTACGTTCCTCACGACATCCCCGGGCTCGTGGAAATGCTCGGCAAGGAAGAGTTCAACCGGAGACTGGAAGAAGGATTCGAGAAATCGGAAAGATACAATTTCGCCGCCCACGCATTCGACAGGACAATGGGCCAGTCCGCAGAATTCTATATAAATCAGGGTAATGAGGTGAATATGTGCACCCCGTACCTCTTCAATTATTCCGGAAAGCCGTGGCTCGCGCAGAAATGGGCGAGGGCAATAATGGACAAATTCTACGGCTCGACTCCATACCACGGATGGGAAGGCGACGAGGACGAGGGGCAGATGAGCGCCTGGTTCGTGATGAGCGCACTCGGCCTGTTCGAGATGGACGGAGGCTGCTCCGCCGATCCGGAATTCGACCTCGGAAGTCCTTTGTTCAGCAAGGCCGTCGTGACTCTCAGCGACGGATATTACGGCGGTGGCACATTCACCATCAATGCCATAGGAAACTCCAAGGAGAATATCTACATCCAGGAAGCAAGGCTGAACGGTAAAAAACTGACATCCCCGAAACTCAAGTTCAGGGATGTCGTAAAAGGCGGTGAACTCACTCTCATAATGGGCCCGGAACCTTGCCTTACGGCGTTCTGAGCCCGGGAGGGTTCCTTATTTCATGAAGGCCTTTACCATCATTATCTGCTTGCCGGAGTCGTTGATGATCCGGTATGAGCCGGCTGCTGCCGAGATGACAAGGGACTCTGCATAGGTGAGGTGGAATGTCATTCCGCCTTCAGTGATGACAGTTGCCGAAGATCCTTCCACGAGATTCAGCGCGTGGCATTTCCCTTCCGTCTTCACTTCTACCTCTGTATCAACCACATAGCGATGAACATCATAAGAATGGTTCTTGTGCGTAGGTACGTGCCAGAGCTCCCATCCATCACCCTTCTCCATCATGTAAGGATGGGATACGAACTCTTCCGCGATACGGCTTCCCTTGCGGTCGAAATACAGATTCTCCATCGCTCTCCTGATATTGATTGGCCTCGGACGTCCGTCCAGGTCGAGGGCCATCCAGTCATACATCTTGAAAGTGAAGATGTACGGCGTCGTGCTTATCTCGAGAACCAGATTGTTGCGTCCTGAGCTATGAAGGGTTCCCGGAGGAATCAGATAGAGGCCGTGCTTGCGGGAAGGCTCTGCATTGATGTACTTCTCCACATCGAGAGGGGTCGCAGTCTCGTGACTCTTCTTGAGAGCCGCCTCGAACTCCTCAGGAACGATATCCTCCTTGAATCCGAGATATACTTCCGCACCAGGTTTGGTATCAAGGATATAATAGGTCTCCTCCTGGGTCAGCACCTCTCCGAAATTCTTCTGGATATATTCCTTGCGCGGATGGCACTGAATGGACAGATTGCCTCCGTCGAAATTGTCAAGATAGTCCAGTCGAATCGGGAACTCGTCGCCATATGCCGCGTAACATTCCTTGCCGACGACATCCTCTCCGGCCTCGTACATCACTGAGTCGAACGAGAGCTCGAGCATCTTGCCGTCTCCGCCGAATATGATACCGTTCTCAGGGACAATCAGTTCGAACGACCAGGCATAGTTCGGGACATCGTGAGGAAGTTCATTGATGAACTCCTTGATACGCTGTCCTCCCCATGCTCCCGGCTCGAACCACGGGCGGACCCTGAATCCGTTCCTGGCGAGTCTGTCCAGTCCGGCACGGACCACATTGCCCTCGGCCCATGTGATTTCGGTCTCACGCTGCGCGTCCACGAAAATGTCTATCCTCGGTAACAATGCCTTCTTGTGCCTGTTGAGCACTACCCAGTCGATGAAATAGAAGCGCTTGTACATCTTCTTCGGGGCGTCCGGGCATGCTGCGCCGAGATTGCGGACACTTCCGGCCCTCGACCTGAACTGAATCTCATTCTTCGGAATGTCGAGGTAAACCAATGTACCCTCCCATCCGGCAAGGGCGGCACCTGTACCATAGATGATATTGAGCTGTGCGGAATCGTCAGGCCTGATTGCAGCAAGCTTCCCGGCGTCGAAGAAATCCGACAATGAAAGCTTCGCACGGAAACCGAAGATAGGGTCATCTCCCCCGAGATACGGTTCAATGAGCTTATCCACCTCTTCAGGAGATTTCAATGCAGAATCCACGCTCCACCACAGGGTCTTGACTCCGAGAGCCGCAAGTGCCTCATTCAGGCGGGAGACGAAATCATCGAACCTCACGCCTACATATCCGTCCACGATTACAGTCCCGCATCCGGCAATACGCCTTGCGAGCTCCCGGTAATCCGACGATACAGAGCCTGCTCCGAGGTCATGCACAGGATAAATATCATATTCCCCCGCAGCGGGGGCTTTCTTTTCTACTGGTATGAGATACTGGGTTGTCTTTCTTATTTCCGACATATATTATCCATTTTATTCACAATTCAAGTTTGGCAAGTCTCAACTTGCTGTCTTTCAATTCAGACGAACAATGATGCAGCTCCTGTCAGGGCAGACCTGTCCAACAGTTCGGAGACCCTTACCTCCGCGCCGGGAACGATTGCCCTGAGGCCCTCGTCCAGAGGACCAGCGAAGAGCGGATATGCCCGTGATATATTGCCGCCTATGACGAGAGTCTTTCCTCCGAACTTTTTGAGCACCCGGCCTGCGAACGCAGCAAGTCTCGCACCGTATTCACTGAACAGCTTCCGCGCGGATTCATCCGTATCATATCTCTCAGCCACATCCCTGGCGCCGTCCACCAGAAGTCCTGTCAATTCACGATAACGCTTCACGACCCACCTGGTGGAAAAAGCCTCATCCGCAATCCCGTCCTCGAACGGAAGGCAGTACACCCAGCCGTTCGCCGGCACATCCGGGGAATCCACCACAAGTTTCCTGTCCGACACGAATCCTGAGCCAACACCTGTCCCGAGCGTCAGGGCAAGCACTTTTCCGGCATCTGCGGCAGCTCCGTAGAGGGCCTCGCCGAGGGCAAATGCCGAAGCATCATTGACGAATCTCATCCGGACGTCGCCCGCATCGGAAAACAGGAACGAACGCAGCGTCTGGGCCACGTCAAGTCCGTACACACTTTCATATTTTCCCACCCCGTTTATAAGGGAAATGCCACGGTCATAGTCGAACGGTCCCGGGAATGCAAATCCCACGCGGTTCACTTTGCAGCTGAATCCGGACATCGACAGCCTGACATTTTCCGCCCAGGCCGCCACAACCTCCATTGCACCGGCTGAACTGTCCACCGGAGTAGTCACCGGCTCGGACAAAATCCTGCCGTCTTCAATGTCAACCACGGCAGAGCACACATGGGACCCGCCGACATCGACACCTATTGCATAATTGTCCTTCATAATTTAATCTCTGTTTATATTCAAACAAAACCGATATATGTATGAACATATTTTCTTTCGCAAATATAAACAATTATTTTTGATAATCAATCGCGCAGACATAAAAACATCGCAATTATGGCCCAGAACACCATTTAGGTCTCTTGCTTGATAACGGAATATTTGTTTACTTTGCACATTGATTGTATAAACATATCTCAATGGCACGACAGTTAATGACACTTGCAGCAGCAGTTCTGCTGTTCAGCGCCGTATCGGCAGCGAAAGACACCGCTCCCATCTGGAGCATAGGAACGAAGGACGGAAGCAGCTCAGAGTTCGCACTTGCACCGGACGGGTACAAGGATTTCATCGAACATGATTTCGGATACGAAGACAAATTCTTCATCGCCGGATATTCCGCTGCCGGGAAAGACTTCCCATACATTCTCCCCGGACCAGTGGACACATGGGGAGGAACCTGGCCGACTTCCGGATGGAGGACACATGAAGTGAACATTCTGTTCTCCCTGAAGAACGCCCCTGACCCGGAGCAGGAATTCACATTGAACGTGGATCTTGCGGATTTCGGAAAGACTTTCCTCCCGCTCGTGAAGATCAAGGCCAACGGAGTTGCAGGAAAATACCAGCTCGAGGCCGAGGGTCATGACCTCTCGAAACAGCGCCATCCAAGGCAGAACGAACCCGTAAGGGATACTCTCAGCCTGAGCTGTGACAGGAACGACGCGACTCCTCAAAGATTGTCTCTCAATATCAAGGGAAGCGACCTGAACAAGGGAGGCAATACCGTGACCATCACCGTTTTGGAAGGCTCATGGATCAAGTTTGACTGCATATCGCTCGAAGGTCCTTCGGGCAATTCCGTAGTGAAACCTTCACGCATATATATAAGGAATATAGAGGCCGCCGCCTACGAGACGGAGCGCAACGGCTCCCGGTTCCAGCCTCTTCTCATAGATCTGGAGCACCTCGAGGGAGAACCTGTTCTCAATGTAGAACTTGACGGCATGAACATACTCAGCAAGGTTATCGAGAAAGGAAGATATTGCCTCGAGGCACCGATGCCTGCCGTGGAGAAAGCCACGACAAGTTCCTACAAGGTGAAATGCGGCAGGAAGACAGTTGCTTCCGGAAGCGTACAGCGTTATCCGGCGAGCCTCCAGACCCCTGCGGACTACGTGGACACGAGAATCGGCACCGCACACTCCCGCTGGATGATAGGACCCGGACCGTGGATGCCTTTCAGCATGGTAAAAATGAGCCCGGACAATCAGAACGCAGGATGGCAGGCCGGATACCAGCCTTCATTCGAGAGCATCGGATGCTTCAGCCACATCCATGAATGGACTCTCGGAGGCCTCGGACTGATGGCTGCCAACGGACCTCTCAAGACCAGGGTGGGCGACGAGCAGAAACCTGACGAGGGATACAGGTCCAGGATTGACAAGCAAACCGAGAGCGCAGGCATAGGTCTTTACAGTGCGGATCTCACCGATTACGGCATCAAGGCAGAGGTATCCGCCACCACAAGATGCGGATTCACGAGATTCACTTTCCCTGCAGACAAGGGAGACGGAAGGGTCATCATCGAATTCCATCCGCAGGCTGAATACAATTTCATACTCAAGGACATTGACGTGAAAAAAGTATCCGATACCCGTATCGAAGGATCCATCCACCAGTTCTCGCCGGGAGTATGGAGCTATGATGCGGATCAGGACTACACCGTGAATTTCGTATTGGAATTCGACCGCCCGATGAAGAGCCTCGGTTCCTGGTGCGGAGACAAGGTGAACAGGAATGTGGCTGGGCTCGTGAGCGGGGAATGCCGCGAGGCCGGACTTTTCGTGGAATTCGATGTGAATGATGTCCAGGTGGTCAACATCAGGACAGCCATCTCTCCGGTGAGCGTCCGAAATGCAGCCGAGAATCTCGAAACAGAGCTTGCCGGGCCGTTCGGATGGGACATGGACGCCGTGGTCAGGAACCAGAAGGACACCTGGAACGACATCTTCGGCAGGCTGAGAATCAGCACTGACGACCGCCTCGAGAAGATTCGTTTCTACAACAATATGTACCGCGCAGTCTGCAGCCGCAACATCTGGAGCGACTGCAACGGAGAATGGATCTCCACTGACGGAAAACTCCGCAAGGTGGAAAATCCGGAGACCGACGTGATGATCGGATGCGACGCATTCTGGAACACATTCTGGAACCTGAACCAGTTCTGGAATCTCGTGACTCCGGAGTGGAGCGGACGCTGGGTACGTTCCCAGCTCGAGATGTACAAGGCGAACGGCTGGCTCGCGAAAGGTCCTGCAGGCCTGAATTACATACCGGTAATGGTAGGAGAACACGAGATTCCTATGATTGTGGGAGCTTACCAGATGGGCATCAGGGATTTCGATGCAGAGCTTGCATTGGAGGCTGCCGTGAAGATGCAGACGACTCCTGCAAGGAAAGTGTTCAAGGGATTCGCCGGCAACAGGGATCTTGAGTCTTATATGCAATACGGCTATGTGCCTTACGACAAGGGCCGCTTCTCCAACACCATGGAGTATTCATTCGATGACTGGACTGTAGGACAGCTCGCAAAAGCATTGGGCCATAATGACATATACGAGAAATTCAACAATCGTGGCTATTGGTGGAAGAATGTCATCAGCGATGACGGATATTGCCAGATGAAGGACAGCAACGGCGAATGGATGAAGGATTTCGATCCGTTCCGCAGCGGAGCCAACCAGCATTACGTGGAAGGCAATGCATGGCAGCTCACCTTCTTCGTCCCGCAGGACGTGCCTGCGCTCGTGGAATACATCGGCAAGGACAGGTTCTGCGAGAGGCTTCTCTGGGGATTCAACCAGGACGAGGCATTCAGGTACAATGCTCCTAACGACCAGTATTGGGACCATCCTGTAGTCCAGGGCAACCAGCAGTCGATGCATTTCGCCTATCTGTTCAACTGGGCCGGACAGCCATGGAACACTCAGAGATGGAGCCGTTCTATTCTCGAAAGGTATTACGGATGCGGCGAGGCCAATGCATATCTCGGAGACGAGGACCAGGGCCAGATGAGCGCTTGGGCTGTAATGACGGCCATCGGACTGTTCCAGACAGACGGCGGAAGCCGCGTGGAGCCTGTATATGAGATTGCAAGTCCTGCTTTCGAGGAAATCGAAATTGACCTCGGCGGCAGATACGGACGCGGCGACAAGTTCACCATCCGTGCCCGCAACGCCTCTCGCAAGAACATCTACGTGCAGAGCGCCGTCCTCAACGGACAGAAACTCGACACGTTCCACTTCCCTGCCTCCGAACTCCTGAAAGGCGGCGAGCTCGTCCTCGAGATGGGCCCGGAGCCTTGCCTCTCCTGCTTCACAGCACCTTGCGCTTCGGGACGGTAGGGACGAATTCCTTGAGATAGAATGGTTCGAAATAGGCGGTGTCCTCGAAAAGGGATGCCGCTAATTTTTTCTCGGCAGGGACGAGCATGGAAGAGGCCTCGGGACAAGCCTGCACGAAGAAAGCATTCGGAGAAGTGAGCACAGGCGAGCACTTGGACGCACCGTCTCCGATGAAGAGGACAGGGCCTTCCGAAAGTATGTCGGAAAAACTGCCGGCATCCACCACCTTCGGTTCGGTCTCAGTAATCTGTGTGCCGTCAACGGAGAATACGGCAGTATAGACCTCCATCCTCCTCGCGTCAATCATAGGAACTATGTGGCGGCAGCCGTCAGGAAGCAGTCCGCGCCCGATGGCCTGCCATACGAGAGTGTCCAGGGAGCCGACTGCAATCATTGGAATCCCGGCACCGAAACAGAGGCCCTTCGCCGTGGAAACCCCGACCCTGAGTCCGGTGTACGAACCGGGTCCCATCCCGACACATACCGCATCGCAGTCCTTGACCGAAAGCCCCTGCTCATCAAGCATTTCCTTGACAAAAGGGGCAGTTAGCGAAGCATGACGCCTCTCCGAATCCCGGCGTTCAGACACAATCCTGCCGTCCACGGAAAGAGCCGTGGAACACAACGCGGTGGAAGTCTCTATATAAATGATCCTGGCCATATTTTCACGAAAAAAGAGATTTGAAATAAGGGAATACCGAGAATGCCGCGGTCTTCAGATGGACATACACCACGGACTGCTCGAGAGTGCTTTCCGGCACGAAGGAAAACGTGGAGTTCAGCGCATTGAAAAGCACTATGACAATACCCAGCACGAGAGCCGCCTTGACGAGGCCGAAGACACCTCCGAGCAGCCTGTCGAGCCATCCCAGCATCGCGAACCGGATAGTGGCCTTCACGACCTTGCCGAGCAATGTGAAAAGGCAGATTACGAGCGACACCATCAGGATGAAGACAATGACATAGAGCAGTTTGTCTGATATCTGGATATACGGATGAACATACCCGCAGACGAGGTTGGTGAACTTGAAAGCCACCCAGGCCCCGGCGAATACCGCCACCAAAGCCACGACCTGCTCGGTCAGCCCCTTGAAAATGCCCTCCACGACAGCTGCAAGCAGCATGAGGGACAATATGATATCCAATACGTTCACGCTTTTGCTAAAAATCTATAAATTCACTATCTTTGCAGACTACTATATACAGGAACGACAGGTTAAGTGTTCCGGAACGCAAAAATAGACAAAAAAATATGACATTCAAAGAGTATAAGGGCCTTGATATGGTTTCCATCGGCAATGAGGTGCTCGACAGATGGAAGAAGAATCATGCTTTCGAGAAATCTCTCGAGGTCAGGGAAGGAGCCCCGGAATTCGTATTCTTCGAAGGACCGCCTTCCGCCAACGGAATGCCGGGCATCCACCATGTGATGGCCCGCTCCATCAAGGACGCAATATGCAGATACAAGACACAGACAGGTTACAAGGTGAACCGCCGCGCCGGATGGGACACCCACGGGCTGCCTGTGGAGATGGGTGTGGAGAAGAAACTCGGCATACACAAGGACGATATCGGACGGACTATTTCCGTGGAGGACTACAACCGCACCTGCCGCACCGAGGTGATGAGATTCACCAAGGAGTGGGTCAACATGACCGAGCGTGTAGGTTACTGGGTGGACATGAACGACCCGTACATCACCTATGACAACCGCTACATCGAGACCCTCTGGTACCTGCTCAGGAAAATCTACGACAAGGGTCTCCTCTACAAAGGCTACTCCATCCAGCCGTACTCCCCTTCCGACGGAACGGGACTGAGTTCGCACGAGCTGAACCAGCCGGGATGCTACAAGGACGTCACCGACACGACGGCCACCTGCCAGTTCGAGGTCATCAAGGACGCAAAGTCGCAGCCTCTCTTCGGCATTGACACGCTTCCGGTATATTTCCTCGCATGGACCACGACTCCATGGACATTGCCTTCAAACACAGCGCTTTGCGTTGGGCCGGAAATCGAATATTCGAGAATTCTCTCGTTCAACCCATACACCGGAAACGAAGCCATATACATAGTGGCCACATCGCTGGTCGGAGCATGGTTCAATCCTAAAGGGGAAAACGCCCCGTTCGAGGATTACAAGCCGGGCGACAAGGTTGTGCCTTACAAAGTCCTGGAAGGGACATTCAAGGGCTCGGACCTCGTGGGAATAAGATATCACCAGCTCATTCCGTGGTTCAAGCCGCTTGAGGGAGATGCATTCCGGGTGATATCCGGAGATTACGTAACCGTGGAAGACGGTACCGGCATTGTCCACATCGCCCCTACATTCGGAGCTGACGACAAGAAGGTCGCCGGCAATTTCGGCATACCTCCTCTCATGGTTCTCGACAAAGACGGCAACCGCCAGGCCCAGGTGGACCGCAAAGGCCGTTTCTACCGCATTGAGGACCTCGATCCTGAATATGTGAAGAGCAATGTCAGCCCTGAATACAGGGAGTTTGCAGGAAGATATGTCAAGAACGCATTCGACGACTCCATCCCTGCTGACGCCCCGACACTCGACGTGGACCTCTGCATGATGATGAAGGCTGACGGAAGGGTGTTCAAGATCCAGAAGCACGTGCACAGCTATCCTCACAGCTGGAGAACCGACAAGCCTGTACTCTACTTCCCTCTCGACGCATGGTTCATCAGGACCACCGCTGTCAAGGACCAGATGGTAGCCCTCAACAAGACCGTCACATGGAAGCCTGAGGCCACCGGAACCGGACGTTTCGGACAGTGGCTCGAGAACATCCAGGACTGGAATCTCTCGAGAAGCCGTTTCTGGGGAACTCCTCTCCCGATCTGGCGCACCGAGGACGGCAAGGAAGAGAAATGCATCGGCTCGGTCAAAGAGCTTTACGCTGAAATAGAGAAATCCGTAGCCTCAGGGATAATGGAGAGCAACCCTCTGAAAGACAAGGGATTCTCCCCTGACGACATGAGCAAGGAGAACTACGACAGGATAGACCTGCACCGTCCTTACGTGGACAATATTTTCCTCGTTTCAGACTCGGGACGAAAGATGGTACGCGAAAGCGACCTCATCGACGTATGGTTCGATTCCGGAGCAATGCCTTATGCCCAGGAAGGACTCCGCTCACTCGGAGAAACTAAATTCGGCTGCACTGCCGACTTCATCGCTGAAGGCGTGGACCAGACCAGGGGATGGTTCTACACACTTCATGCAATCCACACCATGGTAAGCGGCACTCCGGCATTCAGGCGCGTGATTTCCAACGGCCTGGTTCTCGACAAGAACGGCAACAAGATGAGCAAGCGACTCGGCAATGCCGTGGACCCGTTCGCGGAACTGGACAAGTTCGGACCTGACGCATTGAGATGGTACATGCTCACCAATTCCCAGCCTTGGGACAATCTCCGCTACGACTCGGACGGAGTGGACGAAGTGAGAAGGAAATTCTTCGGAACCCTCTACAACACCTATTCGTTCTTCGCCCTCTACGCAAACGTGGACAATTTCGACCCGAAGGCCCCTGCAGTTCCTCTCGCAGGGCGACCGGAGATAGACAGGTGGATCATCTCCCTGATGAACACATTGATAAAGAACGTGGAAGCCGCATACGAAGACTACGACATCACATCCGCAGGACGAATGATCCAGGATTTCGTGTGCGACCACCTGAGCAACTGGTACGTCCGCCTGAACAGGAAGCGTTTCTGGGGCAGCGGAGCCGACAATGACAAGCTTGCAGCATACCAGACCCTCTATGAGGTGCTCAGGAACATCTCCATACTGGCAGCCCCTATTGCTCCGTTCTTCATGGACAGGCTGTATCTCGACCTGGTCCCGGACGGAGAGGAGTCGGTTCACTACACATTGATGCCGTCCTACGACGAATCCGCCATAGACAACGACCTCGAAGAGAGAATGGAACTCGCACAGAGAGCTTCGTCAATGGTGCTCGCCCTCAGGCGCAAGGTGAACATCAAGGTGCGCCAGCCTCTCTCGAAGATCGTGATTCCTGTAATATCCGACAAGGTGCGCGCGCAGCTTGAACTGGTCAAGAGCCTGATACTCGGCGAAGTGAACGTCAAGGAAGCGGAATTCATTTCCGACACTGCAGGCATCATCACCAAGAAGATCAAGCCGAACTTCAAGACTCTCGGCAAGGTCTACGGCAAGAGGATGAAGGAAATCGCATCCGCATTCGGAGAGATCAGCCAGCAGGAGATAAATGTCATCCAGAACGCAGAGACGGCAGGGGCGGCATACACCCTGAACCTCGAAGGAGGAGAAGTGGTGCTGAATCCGGGAGACTACATGATCTCCTCGGAGGACATGCCGGGATGGCTCGTGGCATCGGAAGGTTCGATGACCCTTGCCCTCGACATCGAGATAACTGAAGAACTCAGGAATGAAGGAATCGCCCGCGAACTTGTGAACAGAATCCAGAACGTCCGCAAGGACAGCGGATTCGAGGTGACTGACAAGGTGGATGTCACAGTGTACGCAGGAGACGGGGAAATCAATGATATTAACGGGGCTTTGGCAGCATACCGTGATTATGTCGCAGGACAGACTCTCGCCCTTTCTATCGAGGTCAGACCGATGGAAGAGGCCGGGGAGAACGCCGTGGAGGCGGAATGGAATGAGACGACAATCCGGATTGCGGCGAGCCGCAGATAATTTTTGTCTATGGAAGAAAACAGACAGACAGTTGAGCAGGTCCCTGAAAAGACCCGCTACAGTGATGAGGAGCTTGCGGAGTTCAAGACCATCATCCTCGACATGCTCGAGAAGGCAAAAAATGAATACAATACGCTCAGGCGCGTCGTAATGCACAATGGCAACAATGATATAGAGGACACCACTCCGTCATTCAAGACCGTTGAGGACGACGGTGCGATGCAGCTCTCCCGCGAGGAGGCAAGCCAGCTCGCCCAGCGCCAGTACAAGTTCATCCAGAATCTCGAGGCCGCCCTTGTCCGCATCGAGAACAAGACATACGGTGTCTGCCGTGTGACCGGAAAACTCATCCCGAAGGAGAGACTCCGTCTCGTACCTCACGCAACCCTTACCGTGGAGGCTAAGGAGAAAATGTCCAAAGGCAGGTAATTTATGAAAATCTCCAAAGGCAGGTGGCTGCTTATTTTAGGAATCGTTCTTGTGGTCATTGACCAGGTCATCAAGGTCCTGGTCAAGACCAACATGACGATCGGCGAAAATTTCAACGTCATAGGTGACTGGTTCAAGATCCTGTTCATCGAGAACGAGGGAATGGCTTTCGGCATGAAGTTCGGCGGAATGTTCGGGAAATTCCTGCTGACGCTGTTCAGGGTCTGCCTTTTCGGATTCCTGTGCTGGTGGATTACCACCCTTGTCCGCAAGGGTTACTGCACGGGCAAGGACAAGAACGGGGAGAAGATATACACACACGTCCCGACAGGTGTCCTTGTAGGACTTACCCTCATTACCGCGGGTGCTCTCGGGAACATCATAGACTGCCTGGTCTACGGCCAGATATTCTCGGAATCGACGAGGATGTCCGTAGCCACATTCGGAGGAAGATATGCCCCTGTGATGTTCGGCAAGGTGGTGGACATGTTCTATTTCCCACTCATCGACACCACATGGCCAGACTGGCTGCCCGTCATCGGAGGCCGCCCTTTCAGGTTCTTCGAGCCGGTATTCAATTTCGCCGACAGCTGCGTCACCGTGGGCGCCGCCTACCTGATTCTTTTCCAGTCAAAATTCTTCATGACAGAAACGAAATAAGGGGCTCTTTGAAAAGCCCCTTGATTATCAAGTAACGCGCGACTTAAATGCGTGCAGATTATCTGTATGAAGCCTTGACGAAAGGCGCTCCGAGAAGATAGTCGGCACACATTTTCATGCTCGTGCGCCAGTCATCTGTGCTGAAGCCCTCGATTTCCACGATGAAATCGTTGAGTCCGGCCGTGGCAGCATTGTCAAATATGGCATCGAAGCCAACCATGCCGCTCTGCCCGATTTCATAATGGTCCTTGATATGGAGCATGGTGAACCGGCCGGGATATTTCTTGAAATATTCCACCGGGGCACCGTGTCCGTAAACGGCCCAGTAAACGTCCATCTGGAAGAACACCAGCTCAGGATCCGTATTTTCGAGCATATAGTCGAGCATCACATTGTCATCGACCTTCTTGAACTCATGCGAATGATTGTGGTATCCGAAGCGGATACCGTTCTCCCTGCAGAGCCTGCCTATCTCATTGAGATAACGGCAATATGTCTGAAGATCAGCCAGTTTCTCGGGAAGCCCGATGTGAGGGACCACGATATATTCCATGCCTGCCGCCTTGTGGGCCGACACGCACTCCTTCCACCATTCCATTGCTGCGGAAAGGTCACCGGATTCGAGTTCCTCTGCGGAAAGCGCCCTGCCCACATGCGAAGACAGGACTTTCAGTCCGGCTGCTTCGACATCGGCCTTGAACTGTTCCGGCGCTACTCCATAGAGTTTGCCGTCCTTGTAGTTGGCCGCCTCGACGGAAGTATAACCGTACTCGGCAAGGGCATTGAAAACCTCTACATGATTCTCGGCATACTTCTCCGGATTGCCGATAAGGGTTCTCAGGCTGTAAAGCTGTACGCCGATGTCCTTTCCTTCAGGAGCATCGGCCTTGGGGCAGCATCCTGCGACACTGCCCGCCAAAGCCAACATGATAAGTATTCTCTTCATATCAGTCCATCACCTTGATGCGGATGTTCCTGTACCACACGTCATCGCCGTGGTCCTGGATTCCGAAATAGCCCTCATGCTCAGGGCCGCCGCAGTCATTGAGGAGTTCGAATGCAAGAGGCCATTTCTCCTGGGAGAACTTGGAAGCCTGGAGCATGTCGGTCCACTGCTGGGTCCACAGATGATATTCCACTACGTTCTCGTCATTCTGTCCGTGTACAACAGTTCCCTTGTAGACCATGATGCGGGCCTTGTTCCACTCGCCGAAAGGCTTCTGGTTCTGAGGCTTTGCAGGAATCATGTCATAGAGGGATGCTGACTGGCGGTTGCCGTCAACGCCGAGGAGGGCGTCAGGATGATTGGCATTGTCAAGTACCTGATATTCAGGAGCTGAGATATAAATCGGCTCATATCTCTCGGTACCGTCCTCTTTCACGGTCTTCACCTCCTGTGCAAGATAGAAGATACCGGAATTGCCGCCCTTGGACACTTTCCACTCGAGTTCGAGGATGAAATTCTTGAACCTGTGGGCGAAGATCAGGTCTCCACCCTCGCCGGTCTGGCCCTCGCCGGTACCGGAGCCGGAGAACTTGATGCAGCCGTCCTCGATGGTCCAGCGTGAAGGGACATTGTCCTTTCCGTAACCGCGCCATCCGTCAAGTGACGTTCCGTCGAACAGGATATAGTAGCCGTCGCTGTCCTGACGGAGGGACGAGAGGTCAACCTGAGGCTTATTGACCCTGATATATTCAGGTGCACCTTCGTTGGCCACCTTTGTCTCCACTGTCTCGCCTTCCCATTTGAGTTCGGCAGGTGCGGATGCTTTCTTTGAATTGTTTCCGCAAGAGGAAACAGCCATTGCTATAGCCATGATTGCGGCAGAATAGATTATTTTTTTCATCGTTTATTGTAATTTAATGTCTTTCAATCTGTTATTCCGGCATAGGAGGAAGGCTCCAACCCTCGCGGTATGTGTGCTTGATGAGTTCCTGAGCATATTCACGTGCATTCACAGGATCCGTGTATGTGGTCTGGAATGTCGGATGTCCGTCATGGATGGAGAATCCGTCATGGATGACGGTCCTGATGGTGGCATCGGCAGGGATGTTGGTGAAGCACATGTTCTCGCCGTCCCACTCGAGCTCCATGTTGAGGGCTGCGAGACGTACTGCGAGGACGCCCATGAGCACCATCTCAGTGAACGGACCAGCCTCTGAGAAGTCGGAAGCCGGCTTGATCCTGCTTTCGTATGGCTCCTTGCAGGCGCGGATCCAGTCCTGCTGGTGAGAGAGGGTGATCTCCCTGAGCACGTGAGGAACTTCAGGATTGCGTCCTGAGAGGAGATACGGGTCGCGACCGTAGCATCCGCAGATGAGGGTGTCCTTGGTTCCGTGGAAGATGACTCCGCCGCCGTGCATGTTCAGGTCCTTGCCCGGAGCGAGACCTGCAGGCCTTTCAGGCTTCAGCCCGCCGTCGTACCAGATAACCTCAACCTCCGGCATTGCAACCTTAGGCATATTGTCCCTTGCAGGGAATACGAACTTTATCATCTCGGCATTAGGAGCGGACTCCGTGAGAACGGTTGTCGAGCTTGCCTGGGCCTTGATTGGATATTTGAGATTCAGAGCCTTGAATACAGGATGGAGGATATGGCATGCCATGTCACCGAGAGCGCCTGTACCGAAATCCCACCAGCCGCGGAAGTTCCATGGCGTGTAGATGGAGTTGTACGGTCTCATAGGAGCAGGTCCGATGAAGGAATCCCAGTCGAGTGTTGAAGGGATCTCCTCCACTACTTCAGGTCTGTGGAGACCCTGAGGCCAGATAGGTCTGTCGGTGAAGGCCTCTACCTTGGTAACCTCTCCGATTTCGCCGTTCCAGATCCATTCGCATGTCTTCCTGACGCCGGCCTCGGAAGCTCCCTGGTTACCCATCTGGGTGCTTACATGATATTTGTCGGCAAGTTTGGTGAGGAGACGTGCCTCGTAGATGGAATGAACGAGAGGTTTCTCGCAATATACGTGCTTGCCGGCTGCAATCGCCTGTGCAGCAATGATTCCGTGAGTGTGGTCAGCAGTAGCCACCATTACGGCGTCAGCCTGGTCGAGGAGTTCGTCGTACATCTTGCGGTAGTCGCTGTATCTCTTCGCATTCGGATAACGGTCGAAGATGTGGGCGGCATATTTGGCATCCACGTCGCAGAGTCCGATGATTTCCTCGGTCTCCATCGCCTTGAGGTCTGCTGCACCTCTTCCTCCGATTCCCACACCGAGAATCTTGAGTTTCTCCTTGGATGGAGCTGCCGGCTGTTTCTTCTTTCCGGCTGCTGCAAACAAATCACCAGGTGCCATCGAGAGCCCGATGGCTGCTGCTGTTCCTGTCTTCAGGAAAGCGCGTCTTGAAATTTCCTTTCCCATTGAATCTGAATTTGGTTATTAATAAAAAATGTCAATAATCTTGTCAACGGCTCTTCAGGAGTCCGTATCCGTCCGTCATGTTGCGCCTCCTCTCTCGTATTGCCTCGAGAGTGGCATTGTCCCCTATGGACGGCATCTCGTGCTTCCATGCGTCATCCAGCATCGCCCAGGACACTTTTGACGCAATGAATGCATCCTCCGCATCGGGAAGGCTTGCGTCAGGCACACCTGTCTCCACAACATCTGCGAAACGGGTGGTCAGCACATCGAGATTCTTCCCGCCGAAAGGTTTCTCTATCTTCTCCGTCCTCGTCACTCCCCTCAGTTCCACGGTAGCGGTCCTGAAGTCGTGCGTCATGCGCGCGATTCCTTTCGTACCTATTATGTCAATATAAGAATTGTGCGTCTGGTTCTGCGACATCTGCCCGTACACGAAACCCTGGGTAATATCGAACACCACCCCGTTCTCGAACGTGCCGTGGCACTGGAGCCACCAGGGGTCCTTCCAATCCCACATCCTCAACGCCTGGGAATGCCAGGTCTTGTATTCGGAACCGGCATACCAGCGTGCTATGTCCACATAATGCATTCCGCAGTCATGGAAAGGAGGGCCCTCATAGGCGTGACCCTCACCGGGAGCGAGCCCGGGGGTCATGTGGCATATCCTGAGAATCGCAAGTTCCCCGATTTCGCCCGAATCCACGAAATCCTTCATCACGTGATGATACCAGGAATTCCTGAGATACAAGTTCACGGCCGAGACAAGTCCGGAGCCGCGGAGCATTTCCACCACTTCCGCCTCGTCCTCCACGTCTGCCGCTATCGGTTTTTCCGAGATCACATGCTTGCCGGCGGCAACCGCCTTCCGGATCTGCCCCATGCGGGAATCCGCAAGGGCACAAAGAACTACCACGCGGACTGAACTGTCTGCAAAGATGACGTCCTCATTGTCGATAATCTCGGCTGACGGGAATTTTGCGGCAGCAAGCTCACGTGCAATGGGCGACTTGTCACAGATATATTTCAAATTCCATCGTCCTGATGCGGTCATGGCATCGAGATACATCTCCCCCATCCTTCCGTAACCGATCAGGGCGACACAGATTCTCCCCATAGTTTAGTTTCCTTTAATCGTTGCAATATCGGAAATTTTAACGAGATATAAAAGAGAAAACTATTCCAACTTCAAGGTTTCTCCCTTGTAGGATGTCGGAAAATCGCCGAAAGACAGGGAGAATTCCAATACTCCGTCCCGAATCGTGCCGGCCAGGCCACGGACAGTATACATCTTGGCAGGGAGTTCCGCCTCCCCGTATGTCGGGACGACTCCGTCAGCATTGAAAGACACCACTTCTCCGGAAACGGTATATTTCACGTCATGGATATTGATATCCAGGGACATCGGCATCTGGGGAACAAACTTCACCTGATACATTTTCAAAGTTGCAGTACCTTCGGCCTCACCTTCGGTGCAGAAATCGACCATGACATTGTCAGTCACCACGTTCTCGCCCCTGTAAACCACCGTCATCTTCCCGATGAACGGGACGTCGCCCGAGATACGATTTTCATTCTTCTCCTTGGAGCAGCCGGCCAGTGCGGCCAGTGCAATGATTGCTGCAAATAATTTTTTCATTATTTCAATAATTTAGAAGTTGTGTTGAAATATTTACTTTTGTTCTAAAATTCAAACTCCACACCCGCCGTGAAACGCCTCGGCTTTCCCGTCTGGAAGAAGCTGTTGCCCACGGACTTGAAATAAAATGTGTCATATTCCGTCCCGGTCAGGTTCAATCCCCTGACGAAGAAGGAGACCCCTGACATACTGAGCCTCGCGGAAGCACCGAGAAGCGTATATGCCCCCTGGCTGAATGTCCCGGCCTCGTCCCAGACGATGCTCCCGGTCCGGCTCACGTCGGCCGACAGTTCGAACGACCTCAGATGCTTTCCTCCGAGCGGGAACCTGTAGGAACCGGCCACTGTCAATGTGCTCCCGGGAGAATAAGGGACCCGGTTACCTGAATAATCCGCAATCCCGTCGTCATATTCCTTGAACACGGCATCGAGCAGGCTTCCGGACATCTGCATTGTCAGGCCTTTCCATGACCACGACGCTTCAGCCTCCAGTCCACGGCTCCGGGAACGCCCGGCATTGGCCATCATCCTGCCAGTACCCTTTCCCGACGGGAATACGGTGATCTGCTGGTTCCTGCAGTCGAGCCAGAACAGGGATGCAGAAGCCGACAGCCTGTGTCCTCCGGCATTCAGCGACATCCTGGCACCGGCCTCATAATTCATGCAGGTCTCAGGCTTATATGTCGTATTCCTCGCATCGGGAGCGTTCCCGTCCAGGTCAGGATGCACTCCGAGAGCCCCCATCATGTCCTGCATCATCTGGTTCTGGAGTATGTCGGAGAATATCTGCGTATTGAATCCTCCTGACCTGTAGCCCCTTGACACCGTCGCGAACACCTGCCCGGAGACAGGCCTGCCGTCCCGACCGAAATTGTACAGGGCCGACAGCTTAGGGAGAACCTGGAAATAGAAATTGGTGATGTCTCCCTTGTATCGCGTCGTGAGCGGATAATAGTCCTTCATGGTCGGGCTGAGGATGAAATGTATGTCAGCCCGGCTGTCGTAATCCATGAAATTCCCCTCATGGTCAATCCTGAGCCCGGCCGTGAGAAGCCATCTCCCGAAACGGAAACAGGACTCGTGATACAGGGCAGCATTGTATGTAAATATCCCGAACTCGCTGGAAATCGGGAAGTTGTCCTCCATTATCCCGAGCTCGCCGAAAGAATCCGGGATGCCGGCATTGGCATTGTCGAGAATGAGTGTCCTGATACCGTCTTCAAGGAAAACTACAGGGGCGCTCATCCTGTTCTTCTTCACGAAAGCGAAGAATCCGGTCTGGCTGGTCCACCAGGAAGGCCCTTTCTCCGGGCGGAATATAAGCTCCTGGGTGGCGGCGTACTGCCTCTGGGTCTGGTTGAGGGTGAACATCGAAGCCGTCGTGAAATCCTGGTCGAGATCCATGGAATCGAAAAGCAGCTGGATACTCGTGACAGAGCTGAGGTTCCATCCGTTCCCCCTGATACCCGCCCGGAAACCGTCAGTGACGCTGATTCGCTTGTACGCACTCTTGTCATTGTAATTCACAGGAAGCAATTCCCCGTCATCCCACAGCCTGTATGGATAACCGCCCTGCTTGTGGAACGAGACCGAGAAGGAATTGTCCATACGGACCTTCTCCCTGCTCAGCTCGCACCTCATCCTGAAATACAATGCATCGGAACGGTCACAGTCCTCGCCTGTGAAGTCATTGGTGTAGAATCCGTTGGAATGCCGGTATCCGACCACTGCACCAGAACGGCCTTTATAGACCGAAGCCCTGGCGCTGACCGTGGCCGCGGAACCGTACTCCACCCCGCCACGGATTCCCTGATACGCAGAAGGTGTGAGGGTTTCCACGGACAGGATGCCGGTCATGGAATTGCGTCCGTACAATGTTCCCTGCGGCCCGCGGTACATGTCCACGCGACGTACGTCAAGGAACTGGAAATCATAATTGTTCTTGTCGAGGACAGGGACATCGTCAATGTAGAGCCCGACCACGGGATTGTCTATCCTCGAGCCGAGGCCCCTCATATATACGGAGGATGTCATCGCGGAGCCATAGTCCGGAATCAGCAGTCCCGGCACGATCAGCGAGAGATCCCGCGGAGAGTTGATGCCGCCGTCCTCAATCCTGGACATCATGAGGGATGTCACGGGAGACGATATCTCCGCAATCTCAAGCGACTGTTTCACGGAGGACACGACGACGGCCTCCTGAAGGGTGTCTTTCACGGAAGGCAGGACGGATAGCAGGATTGAAAGCAGAACAGTGGTCATCTTACTCGTTACGGTATTGGCTCGGGGTCTTGCCCGTGTGTGACTTGAAGAACTTGTAGAAGACCGACTGGTTAGGGAAATTCAGCTTGGCTACTATCTGCTTGATGGACAGCTCCGAATACTTGAGCAGGTTCTTCGCCTCGAGTATCACGAAGGCGTCGATCCAGTCCGGGGCGGAACGTCCGCTGACCGTCTTAACGAGTTTGGAGAGATATTTCGGAGTAAGACAGAGCCTGTCGGCATAGAATTTCATGTTGCGCTCCGAAGTATGGTAATCCGTAACAAGTCGCAGGAACTGGTCATAGACATTCTTGGCCTTGGCCGAAGGGGCATGCGGCTTGCGCTCGGCTGCCGTCAGCTTCCCGGTCCAGATAGAACCGAGCACGTATGATATGGATGAAATCAATGCCCCGATAGCCTCCTTCTTGTTCTGTATGTCACTAGTCAGCAGGACCGAAGCAAGGTCAAGATATTCACGGCAGAGCCTCCTCTCGCTCCTGTCGAGGGTAATGCACGGATTGTCGAGCAGCGCCATGCTCTCGTTGAACAGCCGGTTGAAGTCGAACCGGACACCGGACATGAAACTCTTGGACATGGCCACGACGATGAAATGGAGATTCCTCTCGTCAGTCTCCACGCCCGAAACCCTGATAATATTGCCCGGCACATTGAGCACCAATGAATTGGACCCTACCTGGAATGCGTCGAGATTCACCTCGAGCTGTATCCTTCCGGAAATGCAGAAAATGATGATGTAGCCGTCGAACCTGAACGGATACTTGAACACGCTGAGAGCCTTGTCATATCTCAGGTCAGCTATCAGCAAATCGTCTCCGAGGGCGGCCCCGGGCATGTCCGGGAAACGGCTCTTGAACCGCTTGATGCTTATATTATGCAATATTTCTTCCATATCTGACAGACCCGATTCTAATTATACTGCACATCCGGGCCGCATTGTGCAAATATACTAAATCGATATTACTTTCGCAAGAAACCAAAAATTCGACTTATTGAACAATCATTTGTCATTTTTGTATATAAAACAGCGATTATATTGCCCTAAATGGCAACTAATTTGCAGTTTTCCGAAGTCCTCCGCGAATCCTCGTGGGGAACGGAACGAAAGAATTAGTGGAAATATGACAATAAAAACGCAACTTTCAGCCTTCGTCGCAGCCTTGATGCTGCCCGCAGGCGCAATGGGACAACAGGTCCTCACTCTTGAACAATGCCGGGAAATGGCCATCAGCAACAACAAGACCCTGGAACAGTCCAGGACACAGGTCGAAATGGCAGGTTATGACAGGAAAATCGCCCGGGCAAATTATTATCCGAACATCAGCGCCACCGGCGCATACATGTACAACGAGAAGAACATCGCCCTCATCAGCGAGCAGATGTCCGGCAACCTGACAAATGCCGGAACCCTCGCCCAGGGAGCCATGGCGGAATTCATCGGCGGGCTGCAGCAGGCCATCGCCTCGAATCCCGCAGCGGCCCAGGAATTCATGCAGAGTCCTATGTGGCAGACAGTTATGGGAGCTCTTCAGCAGACCGACATCAGCGGGGCCCTGAACCAGCTCGGGTCCGAGATCGACGACGCATTCCATCTCGACATCCACAACATATTCGCAGCCGGGGTATCCCTGCAGCAGCCCGTGTTCATGGGAGGCAAGATTGTGGCTGCCAACAGGATAGCGCAGCTCGCCGAAGACCTCGCCAAGGCCCGCTACGAGAAGGAGTACCAGGACCTCGTGACCACAGTGGACCAGGCATATTGGCAGATTGTCTCCATCGCGGCCAAGAAACGTCTTGCAGAAGATTATTCCGATCTCCTGAAGAAGATGGAACGGGACGTGAAACTATCTGTCAGCGCAGGCGTGGCCACGAAATCGGACGAGCTTTCCATCAAGGTGAAGGCCAATGAGGCGGACATGATGAAGACTAAGGCCACCAACGGGCTGGTACTTTCCAAGATGCTACTGTGCAAGGAGATAGGCCTCGATCTGAATTCCGACATCATGCTTGCCGATGAATCGCTTGACGCCGTACCGGTTCCGGAGATGTCAGAGGCCAGAAGCCTGGATGACATTCTGGCAGACCGTCCGGAGACCCGGAGCCTGGACCTCGCAACAAGGATTTACGACCAGAAAGTCAGGGTGGCACGCGCCGACATGATGCCGAAAGTCGCATTGACCGCGAATTACCTCGTGAGCAACCCGAACGCCTACAACGGATTCCAGAACAAGTGGGGCGGGATGTTCAATGTGGGTGTCGCCGTGAACATACCGATATTCCACGGAATGGAAGCCACCCAGAAGACGCGGAAGGCGAAGGCCGAAGCCACATTGTACCGCAGCCAGTACGAGGATGCATGCAACATGATCAACCTGCAGGTAACCCAGTTGCACAAGCAGCAGGAGGAGGCTCTCGAGAAGCTTGCGATGGCCGAAAGCAATCTCAAGAGCGCCGAGGAGAATCTGCGCACGGCGACAGTGGGATTCGAGAACGGAGTCGTGACCTCCAATACCGCACTCGCCGCACACACAGCATGGCTTCAGGCTCATTCGGAGATAATCGACGCCGGAATCGAGCTCCAGATGGTGAACGTGAACCTTAACAAGGCCGAAGGCCGCTATAAATCTGATATTGAATAAGATATGGGACAGAACAAGAAATCTTACAATCTCGTGGTGGGCATTGCCGCCCTTATAATAATCATCCTTGTCATTGCCGTGGTCGGATATTTCGTCTCCAGGCCGAAACCGCTCATCATCCAGGGCGAAGCCGAGGCGACGGAATACCGGGTGTCCGGCAAGGTTCCGGGACGTATAGAAGCCCTTTTCGTCAAGGAAGGGGACATTGTCCACAAAGGTGACACGGTGGTATTCATTGATTCTCCTGAAATCAGGGCCAAGATAGAACAGGTCACCGCCATGAAGAACGCAGCACTTGCACAGAAGGACAAGGCCCAGAACGGGGCGAGGAAGGAGCAGATTGCCGCAGCCTACGAGATGTGGCAGAAGGCAATTGTGGGCGAGCAGGTGATGAAGAAATCATTGGACAGGATCAAAGGGCTGTATGACCAGCAGGTGGTCTCCGCACAGAAATATGACGAGGTGGAGGCGCAGTACAATGCCGCAGTCGCCACTACAAGGGCTGCCAAGAGCCAGTACGACATGGCCGTGAACGGAGCCCGTGCGGAGGACAAGGCCGCGGCCGCAGCCGTAGTGGAACAGGCAGAAGGCGCATTGAGGGAGGTGACCTCCTATCTCAGCGAACTCTACCTGACATCCCCGGCCTCAGGCATCATTTCCGCGACATTCCCGAAGACCGGGGAGCTCGTGGGACAGGGCGCACCGATAATGACGGTAACTGACCTCGACGACATGTGGTTCACTTTCAATGTCAGGGAGGACTACCTCAACGGTCTCGGTCAGGGCGACAGGATCACCGTCATCATACCGGCTCTCGGCAACAGGGAATGCACCGCAATAGTCAACTACCTGGCAGTCAGGGAGTCCTACGCCACATGGAAAGCCACCAAAGAGACCGGAATGTACGATGCCAGGACTTTCGAGGTCAGGGCCGTGCCGGAATCCCCGGTCGAAGGGCTGCGCCCGGGCATGTCCGCCATCGTAAGTGACAGCAGGATGAAGACGTCGCGATGATACGCTGGTCCAACATAAAGGCCGTTGTAAAGCGGGAACTGAGGATAATGAGGAACCGTCCAATTTATCTTCTCGGTTCTGTCGTGACCCTGGCATTCAGCGCGTTGTTTTTCCTGACATTTTTCAGGGCGGGACTGCCGGAGGATCTCCCTGTGGCGGTCGTGGACCTGGACAATTCCTCACTTTCGAGGGATTTCGCCAGGCAGATGGACGCCACGCAACTCTCCAAAGTCATCAAATACGACTCGTTCGAGGAGGCCCGGGCCGACATGCAGAGCGGCAAGGTCTGCGGCATCTGCCTGATACCCAAAGGTTTGTTCGCTGACGTGCAGTCAAGCAGGAGGCCTGTACTGACATACTACATCAACGGTCTGTATTTCGTGGGCGGGGCTCTGACATACAAGAACGTGACGTACATGATAAATCTGGCGGACGGAGCCGTCCAGAGGGAGATCCTGAGGGCGAAAGGGATGAACGAGGATGCCATAATGGGACGGATCCAGCCGATAAACATCGACTTCCACCAGATCGGCAATGTATATACGAACTACGGATATTATCTCTCGAACGTACTCCTGCCGGGAGTGCTGGAAATGGCGGTGATAATCATCCTGATCTATTCCCTCGGAGCCGAACTGAAATACGGCACCTCGAGACATCTTCTGAATACCGCCGGAGGATCGCTCCAGACGGCTTTGGCTGGCAAACTGGCAGTATATACGACATTGTTCGTGAGCATGGGACTCATCCTGGTCCTGCTGCTGTACGACTGGATGCATTTCCCGATCAACGGGTCGATATGGTACATGTTCCTGGACGTTGTCCTGCTGGTTCTTGCAAGCGAGAGCGTGGCGATATTCATCATCGGGCTGCTGCCGGTTCCCCGTCTCGCACTGAGCATCGGGGCCCTGTACAGCATCCTCGCATTCTCCTTCTCGGGATTCACTCTCCCGATCGAGGTGATGCCGCCGTACATCAGTGGGCTTGCCGAGGCATTCCCTCTGAGGCATTATTTCCTCTTCTATTCGAGGGAGGTGGTGATGGGCACCGGATTCGCCGGATGGTGGCAGGAAGCCGTGCATCTGCTTCTGTTCCTGTTCCTTCCAGTATTCGTGCTGAAGAGGCTTAAGAGTGCCTATGTATTGCAGAATTTCCCCAAGAACTGATTCGGACAATGAAGAAAGACAACTACATAAAATCATGGTTCAGGGATTTCCGGAGACTGCTCGGGCATGAGCTCAGGCTGATTTTCACGGATTCCGGAGTCCTGATCATTTTCCTGCTGGCCGGGCTCGCCTACCCGTTGCTGTACAATGTGGTTTACCTCAACGGCAATGTGAATGACACTCCGGTGGCGGTGGTGGACGAGGCGGAATGCGCGGAGAGCCGACGATTCGCCCGTGAGGTGGATGCGACGAGGGAATGCTCCGTGGCATACCGCTGCGTGAACATGGCCGAGGCAGAGGACCTTATGAAGGAGGGCAAGGTAAGGGGAATCTTCTATTTCCCTCCGGATTTCGGGGAGAAGCTGGCAAGATGCGAGACCGCCGTCGTGTCGGTCTATGCGGACATGAGCAGTTTCCTGTATTACAAGAACGCGATGACATCCGGGAACATGGTCATGCTCCAGGAGATGCGCAATATCCAGATTGAGAGATATACCGGGTCGGGAATGTCCGTAGCCCAGGCTGAACAGCTGGTACAGCCGATTCCTTATGAGGAGAACAACCCGTACAACAGGACATTCTCCTACCAGATTTTCCTGATATCCGCAATCCTGCTGGTCATCATACAGCAGACCCTTTTCTACGGAATGTCCCTGCTCGTCGGAACTTCAAGGGAGGAGAACAGGAGCGTATCGTCGCTTCCGGGTGACCTGCAGGGACATGGAGTGGGGCGCATGGTGATCGGGCGCGGTGCCGCCTACTGGCTGATATACATGGCAATAGGCCTGTACATCGCCTTCATCGTGCCGGCCATATTCGGGATTCCTCAGAGAGGTGAATTCGCCGACATCGTAATCCTCCTGGTTTTCTTCGTGACGGACTGCGTGCTGTTCGCAATGTCGTGGAGCATCCTCATAACGAGGCGGGAATCGGTGTTCCTGCTGTTCCTCGTGGTATCGCCGATCTGCCTGTTCCTCACCGGTTTCTCATGGCCGACAACGGCATTTCCGGCTTTCTGGAAATGGTTCTCATATATATTCCCGACTACTTTCGGATGCCAGGGCTTCATAAATCTCAGCACTGCGGGCGGTGGCCTGGGTTCGGCCAGCGTGCAGTTCACGGGGATGACAATACAGATAGTGGTGTATTATTTCCTCGCCTGTACGGGAATATATGTGGAGAGCTGGATGGCGCGAAAATTGCATCATCCCGGCAATGTTGATAAATCTGACAATCATGAAGAAGTACGTATGTAAGGTCTGCGGGTACGAATACGACCCGGCAGCCGGTGACCCGGACAACGGGATTGCTCCAGGAACCGCTTTCGAGGACATCGCCGAGGATTGGGTCTGCCCTCTATGCGGCGTAGGCAAGGAAGACTTCGAGCCGGTGGACTAATCCGCCACGACACGGTCATCAAGAGGTGTATTCCAAGGTTTTATCCAAGGAATACACCTCTTTGTCTTCGAGCACTGCATGAAACACCGATTGAAAAAAGGAAAGAGCACTCATGGAATCAGAAGGCGAGGATGGCATGGGTTTTCGCTATATGCCTGTCATGTCAATGTGCATTGTGCGTTGTCGAGATGACAGGCTTCTTCGGCAAAATTATCAGTACTCCAGAATAGCGGTTGACAGGTTTCGATGTCTCTCCGGTATTGTGTACAGTAGATTGCCGTTTTTCAGAACAAATGACTTGTCAGGGTTTAAGTCATAGCCGGTAACATACAGATCCCCGTTTGAAGCGATGTCAAGATCTGTGATATGTATATTGCCACCCTCTCCGTAAGAATAGATGATACTGCCGTTCTTGTATACGGTCACGCTATTATGGGAATCTGCCCTTGCAATGTAAAGGTCAGTTCCATCACAGATGAGAAGGCAGGAACCGAAATCATAACCGGAGGTCAACTCCTGTTCCAGCAATCCGTTCTTGAACAGCCTCAATCCGTTATATGATCTTGTGATGCAGTAAACATTGCCGTACGAATCAACGGTTATTCCACAATCAATATCAAATCCGGATGTTCCTTCAAGACACTTTGAAGAGACTTTACCTTCTGGGGTAAGAGTAAACTGATAGTTTTTCTTGTCACCAAAAGAATCAGTATATGCTGCTATCGCATAAACATTTCCGTCCGGGGCAACCACCATGCTATTGACACTCAAAGATCCAACGTTTTCCACTATCTTGGAGTCTGTAATTGTACCGTCTTCAGAAATCACGGAT
>SFNZ01000064.1 GCA_004552615.1 Bacteroidales bacterium
AAATAATTTTGCAAGATGAGCACCGCTGCCATCTGATCAATCACTTGTTTACGTTTCTTACGGTCATGAATACCAGCATCTTCTACAAGTACTCGCTGCACTCGTTCTTCTCATCCTGAGCAACGAACTTGGTGGTGGTTTTGATGAACTTTCCGTACATAGGGTGTTTGCCTTTGGTCTCAACGGCAACTACGATGGTCTTGTCCATCTTATTGCTGACAACGACCCCTATTCTTTCCTTACGAAGATTTCTTTCCATAGAGCGCTCTAATTAGTTCTGTTTTTCTTTTTCAGCAAGGATTGTCATCATGCGGGCGATGTCCTGCCTGGTTTTCTTAAACTTGGATGTATCCTCTAATGGAGAGACAGCGTGATTGATTCTCATCGTGTCAAGATTTGCTTTCTCCAATGCAATGCGGTCACGTAAATCTGCTACGGACATTTCGCGAACTTCAGATATTTTCATTTTCGTCTCCATTAAATTATTCTACATAGTCTCTGCGCACGATGAACTTCGTAGCCACAGGAAGCTTGTTGGCACCGAGACGCATGGCCTCTTTCGCAATGGCGAGGGATACGCCCTCTGCCTCGAAGAGAATCCTTCCCGGAGTGATAGGGCAGACATAGCCCTGAGGATCACCCTTACCTTTACCCATTCGGGTATCGAGAGGCTTCTTGGTGAACGGCTTTGCAGGGAAAACCCTGATCCAGATCTGACCCTCACGGTTCATATAACGTGAGATTGCCTGACGGGCAGCCTCAATCTGCTGCGATGTAAGCCAACAATTCTCAAGGGTCTTGATGCCGAAAGAACCGAATGCAAGCTGGTTGCCCCTCTGGGACATTCCCTTCATGCGGTTTTTCTGTTCCCTTCTAAACTTTGTTTTCTTTGGTTGTAACATTGCTGTATTACTTTAATTATTTTTCCCAAATTCCCTAAATCTTTGAGAATCAGCTGGTTGGGCGAACTTCTCCTCAATTTTGGGATTGCAAAGTTAGTAAAAATATCTGAAAAACAAACATTTTCCGGAAATTATTTTAACTTTTTCGACGAAAAATTTTCAGTGTCATCTTCACGACTTTCAATGACTTACATACTCCATAAAAAAATTCATCCATGGTTTTTCGACATAGACTGAAAGGGCGTAAAAGCATACCTCCCGGAAACGCCCGCCTGATGCAATCCCGAAAATTATTCATATATTTGAAATCCGTTGCTGAAAGCGGCGGTATTGATACATGAAGAAACTCTGCGCAATAGTCATCCTGATCGTCACGGTCCTCGCGGCCGCGGCACCGGACACGTGCGCGCAGAAGAAGGAAAGGGTCCCTTCTCCGAGAGGGTTCCTGCCATACGAAATCGTGGACGGGGACACCGTGCTGTTCGACGTGCTCAAGCCGTCACAGATATACGCGGGCAGGAAGAAAGGAAAGGAATGGAGGAAATATTACCGGCTCGTATGGAATTTCAGCAGGACATATCCGTATGCCCTGGTTGCAAGGAAGCTCGTGGCCGAGACCGACAGCACATTCGAGGAGAATGACTTCGGACGCAGGCAGAAGGAAAAATACGTGAACCGGATACAGAAGGAGCTGTTCGAGGCTTTCGAGGAGCCGATGAGAAGCATGACCATCTCCCAGGGACAACTGCTCATGAAACTGATTGACAGGGAAGTGGGAAAATCCTCATTTTCAATAATAAAGGAATACAAGAGCGGTATGGCTGCGGGATTCTGGCAGGGCATCGCGAAAATTTTCGGCACGGACCTGAAAAAGCATTATGAACCCGACGGGGAGGACAAGGACGTGGAAGACCTGGTCATGAAATGGGACAAGGGTGAATTCCCGGAACTCTATTTCTCCATATTCGGGGAATATCCGAAACGCATCGAACTGCCGTCGAAATACATGTAGGGAGCCCCGTCCATCCAGTCTTTCAGGACCACGAGCTCTGCGCCGGACTCCATCCTCATCCTGACGTCGCAATGGAAATGCCCGAAGACGAAATAGTCCACATGCTTGTCTTTCTGGAAATCTTCGGCGAACTTGTATAGAGGCTCGTTCTTTCCCCTGAACACATAGTCATGCATTTTAGCCACGCGGCTTTTCTTCGACCATCCCTTCCCGAAGCGGAATGCAAGATACGGATGCAGAAGGCTGAACAGACTCTGCAAGAACCTGTTGCGGAAACCCCAGCGCATCAGCTTGTACAGGATATGGCCGGGGCCCAGGCCGTCGCCGTGCCCGAGGCAGAATGTCTTCCCGGAGATTTCAGTCACATAAGGCTGCTGTAGTATCCGGATTCCCATGTCCCGGAAATAATGATAGCACCAGATATCGTGATTTCCCTGGAAGAAGAATACTTTTACTCCGGCATCCATCAGGTCCATCAGGGCAGCGAACACCCTGACATAGCCCTTAGGGACCACATCATGGTATTCATACCAGAAATCCCAGATATCCCCGAGCATGTATAGGGCATCCGTCCTGTCCTTCGGTATGGAATTCAGGAATGATGCGAAGCGTGCCTCCCTCGCGGCCGGATCCTTGACATCCAAGCCGAGATGCACGTCGGAAACGAAATAGGTCAAGTCTCTCATGGCTCTTATGCAAACAAGAATATAAGTACGGCCACTACGAGACAGTAAATGGCGAAATAAGACAGCTTCGCTTTCCTGACAATGGCTATCATTGCCCTGCAGGACACGAGACCGGCAACGAAGGCGCCTGCAAAGCCGAGGAGCAGGTCAATCCACGGGAGGGACAGCGCCGCCCCGCCTCCTGCAATGTCGAGAATAGTCAACAATTGCTCCCCGACAATCGGAACGAGCACCATCAGGAAGGAGAACTGGGCCATGACATCCCGCCGGACTCCGCAGAGCAGGCCGGTGGCGATGGTGGTTCCTGACCTCGACAGCCCGGGTGCCACTGCACATGACTGGCCGAGACCCACTGCAAAAGCCTGAAGATAGGATAATCCGTTCCTGTGCCCGCTGGCAGGAGTCTCTTCCGGGCTGCGCCTGCACTTGAACAGACGTGAAGCATTGTCCGACAGGAACAGCAGGAGGGCTGTCACTGCCAGGAATACGGCGACCATGATCAGGCTGTCCCCGAACAGGCTCTCGACCGCATCCTTGAAGAAAAGGCCCACGACGGCCACCGGGACCATCGAGACTATCAACTTGCAGATGTAATCGGTCTCGTCATTGTACCTGAACCGGAAAAGTCCCTTGAGAAGTCCCCAGATTGCAGACCAGAAGACAATCACCGTACTCATCACGGTGGCGAAATGCACTGTCACGGTAAAATCCAGGAAACCTTCGGAATCAACCCCGAGAAGTTCCCTGAATATCAGAAGATGTCCGCTGCTGCTTACCGGAAGAAATTCTGTCAGCCCCTGGACGATGCCCAGGAGCAATGCCTGCCACCACTCCATCATTTATCCTCCCTGCCGTCATTCCCGGACTTGCGGGGGCGGTCCATTATCGCCGCTACTTCTATTATTATCCCGCAAAGAATCACTATGGGAGCCGCCACGAGCCTGCGGAAATCGAACATGGCCTCATTGAAGACAGCAGGATCGTCACTTCCGCCTCCGGTCATAAGAATGTACCCCGCCACCATCACAATGAATCCAGCCACCAAAAGCCCAAGGCCTCTCGGCGTAATCGCCATTTTTCCTTTATCCATCATAAAATCAATAATATAACTCATCCTTGCCCAGAGAGACAAGTTTGTTGACAACAAAAAACGTGCTTGCCACACAGATGGCAAGTCCGGACCCCACAACTATCCCCATCACCGCCAGCAGGCCGCCCGGGGTGAATACCTCGAAAAGCTGCGAAAACTCAGACCTTACGAAGAACAGTATACCCACAAGCATCAGGAGTGCGATCACGGATGAAAACAGGCCCAGGAAAGCAGCCCGGACAAGGAACGGCCCACGGATGAATGCCCTGGTCGCCCCGACGAGCTTCATCGTGTGTACCGTGAACCGGCGGGCAAAGACATTGAGCCTCATCGTATTGTTTATCAAAACAAAGGATATGAACAACATCAGGGCGATGAACACCCCGAGCACCATCGATATCCGGCTCAGATTGGCATTAAGCGCATCCACGAGAGACTTCTGGTAAACCACCTCATCCACGAGCGGGGACTTCATCAATTCATTCTCCACGACTTTCAGGCTGTCCTGCGAAACATAGTCTGCATCGAGGGTGACATTGATCGAAACAGGGATTGGAGACGTCTCGAAGACGCTGAGGAAATCCGCGCCGAGCATCTCCGCCATTTCCTTCTCGCCCCGGGCCCTGGTGACCAGCTCCGAAGACTTGACGAATAGCATCGAATCAATCAGCGGCTTATGGTCACGTGCCTCCGCATCAGTGACTTCCTGCTTCATTATCACGGCTACCTGGACATTCTCCTTGAAATAGTCAGACACGCTCCGGGTGTTGACGAGCAACATGGCGGCAACCCCCACCAGCAGCAGCACGAGGCTTATACTGACGACGGAGGAAAGATAGGCGTTCACCAGACGGCGGCGCACAAGTCTGTTTTCGTTCTGTGCCATATTATCCCAAATTGACCCCAAATATAGTGATTTATCGAAATATCAAAAAAAATTCTTACCTTTGTTTTTTGATGGACCAATACAATTATTCAAATGGGAGAGAAGATTCTGTTCGTAAACTCTGAAATATACCCATACCTTCCGGGAAGCCACATAGCAGACATCGGCAGGTTCCTTCCCCAGGGCATTCAGGAAAGGAGGAAGGAAATACGTTCTTTCATGCCGAGATACGGCTGCATCAACGAACGCAAGAACCAGCTTCACGAAGTGATCCGGCTGTCAGGGATGAACATCATCATCAATGATGTCGACAGACCTCTCGTAATCAAGGTCGCATCCATCTCGTCTGCGAGAATACAAGTGTATTTCATTGACAACGAGGATTATTTCAAGAGAAAGCAGATTGACAGGGACGAGGACGGAACCTTCTTCAGCGACAACGGGGAGAGGGCCGTGTTCTTCGCACGCGGAGTGCTCGAGACCGTGAAGAAGCTCAGATGGGCTCCGGACATCATCCACTGCCAGGGTTGGATCACCCAGATTCTTCCCCTGTATCTGAAGAAAATCTACAAGGACGACCCGATATTCTCTTCCAGCAAGATAGTCCTGTCGCTCTACGACGACACACCGGAGGCGTTCCGTCCTGATCTGGCGGCACTTGCAAAGTTCGGCGACATCACCGAAGAGGATATGCCGTTGCTCGTGAACGAGGCCACTGGCATAAATCTTGCTAAAACTGCCGCTCAGTATTCCGACGGCATCATCATCGGTTCGGAAAATGTCGATGAAGGCCTCGTGGAATACTGCAAAGGACTGTCAGTCCCGATGCTCCCGTACAACGGCGAGTCAATGGCGGACGGCACCTACATTGACGCTTATAACAATTTTTACGAAAGTCTTTAGCAAATGAACTTTTCATCCAGATCCGGCCTGGCAGCGGCCGTTGCAGCCGGAATCCTCTTTACGTCCTGCGTGAACGTGGACAAATCGCTCGGCGAGTCCTTCATCCCGGACAACCAGCTATACGACTTATACACAACGGAATTCCCGATTGAAGATATAAGGCAGGAGCAGGCGGACAGCCTTTCCGCTTACAGCCTTTACAAATTCACCATCGGAGCAGTGAGGGACGAGACCTTCGGGCTTACCACCAGATCCGCCGCCTTCACCCTCGTACCGGTGAACGACACCCTCGATTTCGGCAATCCGGGGACCCAGAAATTCCGCAAGTTCCATTTCTCTGCGGTAGCGGACTCCACATCCTACGACGACTTCAGCCAGGAGTTCATCCTCCAGAACATAAATGTCTATGAGCTCGACAAGGCCATCGACATGACCAAGCTCTACCCGGAGGTATCCTATACCAGAAAGCGGATAACGGACGGGGTTCCCGTATACAACGGAAGGGACTCTCTCTCTTTCAATTTCAGCAGGGAATTCGGCGAGAAATACATGACAATCCTGGACTCGGAACTCGACACCATCTCCGAATACACGAAACGCTTCCCTGGCATTATCCTGACCACGGACGTCCCTGCAGGATACGGCGGGCGCATCAATATGTTCAGGCTGCCTATAAGCGTTAACAACGGTGTCATCTACGGAAGCGCTGCAGAGCTGCATTTCACGGCCGAGTACGGGGACAGGGGGCCTGTTGACACGACTTTCCTGTTCTACTTCGGACCGGCCCAGATATATGACATGAGCGGCGTTACCTCCACAAGCCCGTCCACCTATCCCCAGATCGCATTCGACATGACAACACATGAGAGTGAAGGAATGGTGGGCAAAGCCGGAGAATATATATATATGGAAGGCGGACGTGGTGTCAAGCCAGTCATCAAGGCGGCTGAACTGAGGGAGAAAATGCTGGCAGAGATTCTCAAGCACACGGATGACCCGTCATCGGCAGTTGTCAGCAAGGCCAGCATTGAACTGCCTTTCGAATTCCCTGACGATTATCTCAAGATATGCCAGTATCCTATAATAATCAGCCCGACCTGCCGCATCGTGACCGACACCTCAGTCACCTATGCCGGCATCACTGACGCTACAGCTTCTGACGAGAACCAGGGCAACATCGACAGGTCACGCTGCAGATATGCGCCTGACATATCGCATCATGCACAGGAGATTATTTATCTCAAGGATCTCTCCAAGATAGAGAATTATGACATCTGGATGCTTGCCATGGCCAATGAGACGATATTCTCCGCATCCTCCTCATCATCTTCATCTTCAAGTGATTACTACGACATGCTCGCCTACGCCAGCTATTACAACAGCATGTACAACGGATATGGATACGGCGGCTACGGTTATGGCGGTTACGGCGGCTACGGAAGCTACGGATACGACAGTTATTACAACAATTACTACAATCTCCTGATGATGCAGTCCCTCTATTCGTCATCATCCTCATCGGAGTCCGACTACGAGACCACGAGCACCATGATGGATTTCCACCGATTCTACAGGACCATCCTGAACGGACCAGAATCAGAAGGCAGGAGACCTACATTCAAGTTCACCTACGCAATTCCGAAAGCCCGATAGAGAGAGTGCTGGCTTCCGGATGCGTGGAAGGATAACAAACAACGAAAAAGAGGGTCACGATTCCGTGATCCTCTTTATTTTGTTCAAGTATTGAGAACTACTGGTTGTTCACCTTGTCTTCAACATACTTTACAGCGTCGCCGACTGTTGAGATCTGTCCGCCGTCCTCATCAGGAATCTTGATTCCGAATACTCTTTCAAACTCCATGATGAGCTCTACAGTATCGAGAGAGTCTGCACCGAGATCGTTGGTGAAGTTCGCAGCCTCAGTCACTTCTGACTCTTCTACGCCCAGTTTGTCAACGATGATGTCTTTTACCTGTTTTACGATTTCTTCGTGTGACATAATTAAAATATTTATAAGTTTTACAATACACTTTCAAATATTACAAGGCAAAGTAAGCAAAAAAAATCCAAAAATAAAACTTTTTCGACCAAAAGATAATAATTTTGCCTTTATCGGCTCAATATACCTCCTTATCGGCGGCTGAGGCGAAGCCAGATTCGCAGCCCGTTGAGGGAATTCAGGAGATAGAAACAATACTTGATGACCATCACGACAGTATAGCTGGAATCCGGGGACGAGGCAGCCTTGCCTGCCCAGAGACAGATGGAGCAGACATTGACGAGAATCCAGACAATCCATTGCTCCATGTAGGCCAGCGACATCAGCACCTGCCCGAGGATGTTCAGGACCAGCACGAGGGCATCGAAGAGGATCACCGTCCTGATGACTCCCTGCGAGGCTGCACCGCCACCGACAGCACACAGTATGAAATATGCCGCAAGAGTTCCTGCGAAGAATGAGGCCAGGAGCAATGTCCACCTGCCCGCAGTCAGCCTGCGTGCCTTTACCTGCTCCTTGGCCGTTGCCCCGCGCTTGCGCCACTGCCACCATCCCACGAACTGCATCGGAAGGAAACAGAAGGCATGAAGGGCGAAATTGCCCCATACCGGCTCGCCACCGGGCCTTATGCTGCTGTCGAAAGCCACCACCGAGGCTATCGTGACATCGATAAGGCCGAACAGGAAAGTGAGGATATTGCCGTTTGCTGACAATACGGTATTCACGACTCCCATAAGCGCTCCAATGCTCGCGAATACAAGCATGAAACGCCTTGCGTCCGGCTGCTGGAACTTATATACATTGGTGACAATTACCGCCACGAGCATCCCAATCAGGATGAAGGCGTTGAACCAAAGGTTGAATTTCTTTTCGTCAAACTTCATCTTCTTAATTATCATTAAGTTTTGAAATTATTCTCTCCGCAAGTTCACGTTTCCCGAGGAAAGAGGCGAGGTCATCCACGGAGGCCGCAGCTATACGCGGGACACTGCCGTAATGCATGAGAAGCCGTTTCTCGGTCTGCTCCCCGACCCCCTTGATCTTGGTCAGGGCAGATTCTATCTGGCTCTTGCTCCTGAGGCTGCGGTGGAAGGTGATGCCGAACCTGTGCGCCTCGTCCCTGATGTGCTGCAGGACCTTGAGGGCCGAGGAATTCCGGTCGATGAACAGGGGATATGGGTCCCCTACCCTGATCACCTCCTCGAGCCGCTTGGCAAGACCGACCACTGTGAGTTTTTCGGTCAGGCCCAGTTCTGAAAGAGCCTGATAAGCGAAATCCAGCTGGCCCTTGCCGCCGTCTATGACTATGAGCTGGGGCAGGTCGTCAGGAGCCTCGGCCAGCATCCTGGAATAACGCCGGTTCACGACCTCCTTCATGGAAGCATAGTCGTTGGCCCCAATGACGGTCTTTATCTTGAATTTACGGTAATCTTTCTTGGACGGTACTCCTCCGCGGAAAACGACGCAGGAAGCCACCGGATTCGTACCTTGGATATTGGAATTGTCGAAGCACTCGATATGCTCAGGCAAAGCCTTCATTCCCAATGCCTTCTGCAGTTCGGAAAGCACCATGGTCCGGTACTGGTCCGGATCCGTGTGTTCCTTCTGGCGGATGGAATTGAACTGGAATTCCTTGGCATTCCTGGTACTCAGGGCCAGGATTGCGAGCTTGTCACCCTTCACAGGGATACGGAAATTAACCCCTTCCATCTCCACGTCCGGAAGGAAAGGCACGAGAACCTCCCCTGCCAGTTTGCCGAACTTGGACTCAATCTCGGCTATGAATTCGCTCAGTACAGCCTCAGGCTCCTCCTCGATGTTCATCTTGAAACCGAGATTCAGGGACTGTATGACGGCTCCGGAGCGCACACGCATGAAATTGCCGAAAGACTCACCTGCATCCGTGACGAGCGAGAACACGTCAACATTCGTGTCCGTGGCGGATGTTATGACCGACTTGGAATAATGTTGCTGGAGCGAATCCACCTTTTCCTTGTAGATCTGCGCCTGCTCGAAATCCAGACGGTCCGCGGCATCGTGCATCAGGCGCTTGTAGTGCTGGATAATCTCATTGGCCCCGCCTTTCAGAAGGCTAACAATCTCCTCAACATCAGCATTGTAGTCCGCAACGGACACCTTCCCGACACAGCACCCGGAGCACCGGCCGATATGGAAATCGAGGCAGGCGCAAAATATGCACTGTATTTTCACTATATGCCTATCGGCTCTGACGCAGACACAGACCTGCTGCTGACGCCTGAGCAAAGAGAGCATGTTTACCGAGAAATACGCAACAAGCGCAGCCACAAAAACGGCAAGGCAATATTCAAGTATCTCAAAGCGGGCAAATACAAGCTCGTGGAAACCGTACCGACCGGCTATATCGCTGACGGTACGACGGAAATCGAACTGACGGACAAGCACAGCGAAACCGCGCCCTGCAAGGTGACGGTGAACAACTGCCCTACGGGAGTGAAGATCATAAAGCTGGACGCGAAAACGGAAAAGCCTCTTACGGGCGCGGGTTTCCGTATTAAGGTCAAGGATGGCACGGGTTTTGTAACGCTGTCCTTCACCAAACAGGAGGACGGCAAGTATTTCTTTGACAAGAACGGCAAAGAAATGGATCTGATGGTGGACAAGAACGGTGAGGCAGTCATACTCGGCTTGCCTATGGGCGCTGTATGGATCGAGGAATCCGTTGTGCCGAAGGGCTACTTCCCCGTTACCGCCCGTAAAGCGGAAATCACAAAGGAAACCTCGGCGCTGTCGCCCATGGTAATCAAAGTGCCAAACAGCAAAAGCGTCAAGCTGGGCCTGGATAACGACTGGTGGGAAATCCCTGCCATGATCGCTGGCGCGGTGCTGCTGCTCGGCGGCGCAGTAGTTTTGTATGTGCGGAGAAAGAATAAGAACTAGCAAAAAACACGCAGGAGGGCGGAAAACGCCCTCCTGTCCATGAATATCGGCTTAACCTGTTTGCCATGTAACAGTTGCATCTCGCCATTGCAGACAGCG
>SFNZ01000065.1 GCA_004552615.1 Bacteroidales bacterium
CTCATGATTGATTGCGCTTGAAATTACTGTACATTTACTTTATCGCCGTTCTTGAGGCTTGCCTGTCCCTTCACGACGATCTTTTCGCCCTCGCCGAGGCCGCTGAGGATTTCATATTCCTCTTCAAAATGACGTCCGAGGGTCACGACACGCTCACTGACAGTGTTGTCCTCCTGGAGAACATATACCGAACGGATTGCGGAGCCCTGCTGCTTCACGATGCAGTTGTCAGGCACTGTCACGCTGTGGTTCACACCGAAGAGAACCTTCACGCGGGCATACATTCCCGGCCTGAGGGCATGGTCTGCATTGGCGACCTGGATTTCTGAAGTGAAGGTATGGGTGGAAGGGTCGATGGTAGGATAAATCCTGCTGATGCGTCCTGCGAAAGTCCTTCCCGGGATGGCATCCACGGTAATCTCGACAGAATCATTTTTCTTCACCTTGGTGTAGTCGGCCTCGGAAATGCCCACAAGGAGCTTCACCGGAGTAATCTGCTCCACTACATATATAGGATTGCCCGTGTACATGTCTCCCCTGTCATAGTTCCTTGCGGAAATGACGCCGGAGATAGGGGAACGGAGAATCGTGTTCTCGAGAATGTTCTCGTACTGGCTGCGGGTCACGTTGTACTTGAGCTCCATGGCGTCGAGGTCTGACTTGGACACTCCGCCCTCCTCATAGAGGCCCTTGAGACGATGATACTCGAGGGAGTCATTGGTCATGGAGAGCCTGGTCTGGTTCAGGGATACGTCATCCATCTTGGCCACAATCTGGCCTGCACGCACGAAATCACCTACCTCGACATAAATCTTCTGAATCCTGGAAGGACTCTGCGGGGCTATATTGTTGGTCGCGTAAGCTTCTACTGTAGAGGTATATACATCCTCCTGAGGTACGTCTTTGGCGGTCACTGCCATGACACTGACGCTGGCAATTCTCTCCTGGGCGGTCTGCTGCTCTGCCGTTGTGCTTGATGAATTGCCGTTTCCGCAGCCTGCAACCATTGCAAGCGTTCCTGCGAAAATAAAAAATCTAACTGCTTTCATATTTTGTTACTTCTATTATTATCGGTTTTCAAGATCCACGTTGCCGCAGTCATCGATGAAGTCATATCCCATGATCTTCTCGAGATTGGACTTGGCGACCACGAATTCATATACTGTCTGTGACACCCCGAGGCGGGCCTGTGTCAGGGCGAGCTGTGCGTCGTTGAGCTCGGTGATGGTGCTGCGTCCCACATTGTAGGATTTCTCGGCGATGCTGTATGCCTTCTCGGCAGTCTGGACAGCCTCCTCGGCAGCGGAGAAGCTCTTTATCTGGGTCTCCATCGTATTGAGATACTGACGGATACCTATCTTGAGCTGGCGCTCGGTATCGGCCATCTGGATGTTCAGCTGCGAAGCCTGCACCTTGGCCTGGCGGAGATCGTTCCAGCGTTTTCCGCCGGAGAAGATAGGGATATTGAGGCTCAGTCCCACGTAAGAATAAGGAGTCCACCTGTAATTGCTGAACTTGAAGTCATTGGTCATCGCGGTCTCCATATATGCGAAGCTCACTGCGAGAGTCGGGATGTAGGCGAATTTCTGGAGCTTGATATTTGCAGCAAGTTCCTCTGCCTGAATCGCGAGCTGGCGCATCGTAGTGTTGTATTCGAGGGATACGGACTCGTTCAGGGACGGGTCATAGGTCATGTCGGCGGCATAGTCCCCGATGGTGCCTGCCACGTCGATTTCCTGGTCGAGTTCGACTCCCATGACGGCCTTGAGCTGCCACAGGGCGAGAATTACGGAACTCTCGGCATTGTACACATTCGGGATGGCACTTGCCACGGTGGACTTTGCCCTGGTGTAATCCAGTTCGGAAGCCTTCTGTGCATTGTAGCGCATGCGGGTCTGCTCGAAGTTTCTCACGGCATTGTCATACACCTCTTTATAAACATTGAGAGCTTCCTTGGCGAGAAGGACGGCGTAATATGCCTGCTTCACCTGGGTGACCATGTCGAGCCTGGAAGACCTGGCCTTCTCGACCGCGAGCTCAACTTCCATTCCGGAAATCTTGATGCTCTTCCAGAGCTGGGCGTTGACAATAGGCATTGCAGCCGTGAGACCTCCGGAATACGAGTTCCATCGGCCGACTTCGATTCCGCCGCCGCTTCCGAATCCCCCCGGAGCCGGTGAGCCCTCCGAACCTGTTCCGTCACCGGTTTCTCCGCCGGTCTCTTCGGAACCGCCCATGAAGTCGCTCATGTCCATGTCCATGTACATTACCTGTTTCTTGATGGTCCTCTGAAAGGAACCTGTGAGATCAATCTGAGGGAAAAGAGATGCGTAAGTGCCTTTTCTGGCATAGCCTGTCCGTTCTATTTCCTTGTCTGCCACGCGCACTGATGCATTTTCACTCAATGCGATTTTCAGCGCGTCTTCCAATGTGATGACCGTCGCGGTCTTCGTCGTGTCCACTTCCTGCGCCATCGCGCTGAGTGACATCAGTACCGAGCCTGCAACCAGCAGCAATCCCGGGAATTTCATTTTCATACTTATCAATTTAATCTACTTAAAAACACTTTTCGAAGCAATTGCTTTTTCCGGGCTCACACCCTGAAATCAGCACACGGGGCTGCAAAAATACAAAAAACACACCACCACAGGAGAAAAAATGACCAAAAATATTCGCATTATGGTCTTTTTTACCCTTAAAACAATTAGTATGACGAAATTTTACCCGAAAATATCTATCCATTCGTGCTCTCCGCCCCACAATTCGAGGAAACGGACAAAGCCCTGATATGACACTATGACACTCGCCGTGTTGTCACAAGGATGGAAACTGACCCTGTCAGCCTTGCGCAAATCGCTGTCGATGAAAAACTTCACGCGATGACCGTTGGGAAACAGCTCCTTGATGCTGACATCCTGACGCACGTCCTCGAAAACCGGGGCCATATCAGGAGAGGAATCGGCAGGACGAGCCAGGCCGATGTCATTGATAAGTCCGAAAGGGGAAACCGACCCGGGATGCAGGCCGAGACAACGCACCATCCTCTCCTCCGATGCGAAAGAGAGCTTTCCCTGCCTGAGCATGTGTTCGAGGGTGTGGATATCAAGATTCTTGTGGCACTCGAAAGAGATGAGATAATGCCTGTTGCCCTTGTGGTTGCGCATGAAAAGATTCTTGCAATGGACCGCTGAAAGGCTTTTCCAGTATTCTAATGCAATCTCGATGGTAGGAAGCGGCGGATGACGGTACATCTCGTAATCGATGCCGTTCTTCTCGAGGAAATCCGTGACTTTCCTTATCCTCGCGGTTATCTCCGGGTCCTGCAGGATGGCCGACAGGTCCGCTCCTTCCATAATTGTCTGGTGCATAGGCTTATTCTATGACAATGACCTTGCGTAATGTGTGGTTTCCTTCTTCCTGGGGGTCTCCTCCGGATGTACGACACAGGCCGGCTGCTTCCTGATGTATGCATATACGAGGAAGCCTATGCCGAGCAGGACGAACGGTATACTTAGAATCTGTCCCATATTGAGCAGCATGTCGTTCTCGAAATCAACCTGGGGCTCCTTGATGAACTCTATCAGGAAACGGGAGCCGAAGCAGATGATGAAGAAGAGGCCTATGAACGTTCCCCTGTAGAGTTTCTTGTATCCGAATTTATACAGGGAAACCAGGAGGACGCCGAGAAGCAGATAAGTGAGCGCTTCATAAAGCTGGGTAGGATGTTTCGGCTCGGTCTCCCCGCGCAGGTCGAAAACGAATCCCCATGGAAGGGATGTTACATCACCGTAAATCTCTGAATTCATGAGGTTTCCGAGGCGGATGAAAGTGGCTGCGAAAGCCACGGCAATGCAGAGATGGTCGAGCATCCAGACGAAGTCGAAATTGTTCTTTCGGCCGTAATGATGTGCATACCACCACATTGCGATGAGCAGCGCAATAGTGCCTCCGTGACTGGCGAGTCCTCCTTTCCACGGCATGAATATCTCCCAGAAGCCTTGCCAGCTGCCGAAATAATAGTCCGGCTGGTAAAATATGCAATGTCCGAGCCTTGCGCCCACGATGGTGGCTATCAACAATGTGTACAACAGGGAATCCAGCAGGTCCTCGGTCACGCCCTCGCGCCTGAAGAACCATCTGAAAATGAACCAGCCGAGAATGAATCCGGATACGAACAATACTGAATACCACCGGAGGCCGAAGCTTCCGATATGGAGCATCACCGGATCGACATTCCAGTGGACGAATAGGAGATCAAGCATTTGTGAAATATTTTTTCAGCTACAATATTCTGCTAATATAGCGTTAATCGTGGAAACGGCAAAAAAACGGCCGTCAATATTTCCGGTAAGGTTCCTTCATCATGTTCAAAGTCTTCGGTATCCAGACCCTGTAACGTCCGGACGGGTCCCAGTCATTGCCGGAAGAGCCGAAGTCGCAGAACATCACAGGGCGTGGTTCATTGGCTCCGCTGCCTTCCAGGTCGGTTCCGGTCACCATAGGCACCTTCATCGTCAGCCACATTCCGGATTCAGCCGGGGCATATTCCGGCACAGCCTGCACGATGCCTTCCGTATCAGTCTGGATCACAGCGCATTCATCCACATCACCGTCATTGAAACGGCTGTCCCTCGCGAACACGACCGGCCCGCGTACCACTGCCTCATGGAACCCGCTCCTCTCGACGACAGTACGGATATCGAGATCCATCGTCACCACATCTCCCCTCTTCCATGCCCGGTCTATCGCAAGATATCCGCCGTCCAGTACAATCCCGACAGGTTCTCCGTTCACCTGCACCGAAAGCCTGCTGCCCGACCATTGCGGGATGCGCAGATTCAGGCGGAACCGCACGGGCTTCTCCGGGGTAACCTCCACCACGACATTGCCGTCAACGGGGCAAGAGGAGTGCATCGACAGCGATACTTTCCGTCCGTACATCAGGACATCGGCTCCGGATTCGAGATAGAGATTCACATTGACGGCGTCACCTTTAACCTGCCAGGCTACTTTCGGAATGAGTGCGAACGCCCGCGGTCCGTTGGCATTGCAGCAATTGATGTCCATCCCGCACTGGTGCTCCCCTTCGGTGCGCCTGCCTTCGAGGGGGCTGTATTTCGATATCTGCGAGCCGTCGTCCTTCATCGCGGCCATGAGCGCATTGTACATCGCCCTCTCGAACGCATCCGCATACACCGAATTTCCGGTCAGGGCTAAAAGCCTGGCACAGAACTGCATCCATGTGAATGTGACACAGGTTTCCATGGTGTGATACGCGGGAAGTGTCTGGTTCTTGCGGCCCTCATACCAGCATTCGAATGCGGCCCCGGAACCTGCGATGTTTATCTCGTCTGACATTATCGAGGCGGCTGTCATCTCTGCGGCACGGAAAAGGAGGGAGTCTCCGTTGACCTTCCCGAGCTCCACCAGCCCTTCGTAGCAGGACATCATCTCGTAGGCTTTCATTCCGTTGTCATAGCTCCACCAGGACTTCGGATATTCGGAACGGCGCGACACCGGAACCCCTGCAAGAGCCTTCCTGACGAGCCCTGAACGGCCTTCCTGCTCCATGGAAGCTGCTATTTTCTCCGCAAAATCGAGATAGCGTTTCTCCCCGGTGGCATTGTACAGATACACCACCGGCTCCAGCACCGAGCAGCTTGCCATGCCGAAATAATTGCCGGTCGCGGATATGTCGGCACCTCTCTCGTCCAGTTCGCGCATCAGATGGTCAATGACCCTGCCGGCGGCATCCAGGGCACGTGCATCCCCGCTGACGCGCCAATATGCCAGCAGTGCGAGAGTGCTGTATTTCCTGCCCCAGATATCCCAGCTCTTGAGCCTGTCTTCCGGCTTGTAATTGCCGATGTAGCCGTCCTCATGCTGGGTGGCCATGAAAGCCTCTGCAGCCGACTGTATCTTGCTGAACAATGCCGGATCGCCGTTGTACTCGTAGGCGGACACTGCCCCGAGCATCCATTTGCCAAGAAATTCGGACTGCCATTTCCGGCCTTCCGTCAGATGCCTGAAAGGCTCCACGAGAGCGTCCGCGTCCTCTTTCATCACGCGTTCCCTGATACACAGGTCAATCCTGTCCCCTACATGGCCGCCGATTCTCACCCTGGTCAATGAGTTTTCGGGAGCCGTCCCGGACCGGGCGGCGATGACGGCATGTATGCCGATGACGCAAAGCAAAATTTTTCCCAACCGCATAATTCTCTGTATTTCATCATCGCAAAGATAGGAATTTGATTCGGGTATCATGAACCGAAATGGACTTTATTTAATTTGTTATTTTTCAGGTTAACTCCTAACTTTGACGAAAACTGGCTGCGAATGACGAGAAAAACCATACCCGAGCTTTCATTCCTGTTGACGGAGGTCGAGAAAAAGTACGGCAGAAAGCTCTCGACGGCGACCGACTTCGAATCATTGTCCGTCGTCATCGAGATGAACACACGAGCCTATATCTCCGCATCCACCCTCAAGAGGCTCTGGGGATATGTCACTATGAACCCCACACCGAGAATCTCCACTCTGGATATCCTGTGCAAATTCATCGGGCACAAGGACTTCAAGTCATTCTGCACATCCCTCAAGGACACCAGTTCGTTCAATTCCACATTCTTCACATCCAGATGCATGGACACATCCGACCTAGGGACAGGAGACATCGTGAGGATTGGCTGGGCTCCGGACAGGGAGGTGAAGATGGAATACCACGGGGAGCACCGGTTCCGCGTAACGGAATCGGCCAACTCCAAGCTTCTTCCCGGAGACGAATTCGAAATCACACACATAATGCTGGAATACCCTCTGTACATATCCCGGATACTCAGGGACGGGAATTACACCCCTCCTTATGTCGCAGGGATGAACGGAGGAATCCTGACGATAAGGATCGAGAAATGAAACTGAATGTACTGATACTCGCCCTGCCGGCTTTCTTCGCCGTATTTTTGATTGCGGGATGCTCCGGAGACAAGGAGATTCCTGCCGAACCGGAAAGGATTCCGCTCAGGATTTCCACGGAAATGCGGACCAGGGCATCCGACAGCGGATATGAAAAGTCTGATGTCGTGGGCATATATGTGGTGAACCTGGAGGACGGGACGGCTGCGGAACTCAAGAATTCCGGCAACCACTTGGACAACATGGATTTCACATTCGACGGGACGGAATGGAAAGCCGGGAAGGAGGTATATTGGAAAGACGAGACAACTCCTGCCGACTTCTATTGCTATTACCCGTACAGGAACGGGGTCACTGACGTGTCCGCAGTCCCATTCGGAATCGTCACTGACCAGAGCACCGTGGAGAAATACAAATCCGGAGAGCTCCTGTGGGGCAGGGCTGAAGGGGCGGCACCTTCCGAAAACCCTGTACAGATAATGACCAATCACGCCCTCAGCAAACTGGTCATTTCCGTGTTGCCGGGCAAGGGATATGACGACGCTTCGCTCGCGCAGGAATCCATCTCGGTGACAGTCTGCGGGCTCAGGACCGGATGCAGCCTGGACCTCCGGACAGGCAAGGTAACGGAGACCGGAAGTGTCGGGGAGATAACACCCCTGAAGGACGGCAACGTATGGAAAGCCCTCGTTGTCCCGCAGAAGGCCACGGACGTAGAGCTTGTGAAGCTCAATGTGGGAGGTATTCCGTATTCGCTCGTGCAGACTGCCGTCTTCGAATCAGGGATGCAATATAGCTGCTCAATCACGGTGAACCGGCTCGGAGAAGGTGTCAATATCGGAATCGGGGAATGGGAGGACAGCGGAATTGATTATGGTGGAACAGTAGAATAATTTTCACAAAATCGGAACAACCTGCAGATCATGATTTCAGGCAAGGCTCTTCTTTCAGTCATCAGCGCGGCAGCCGCATTGTCGGCCGCAGTCTGCTCATGCTCTGCCGGGGAGGACGCCCTGCAGCCCGGGGCTGACGGGAAAATGCCGATCTGCCTGTCCGGGGAGATTACCGCGAATCCGGCAGTGAAGGCTGACGTCAACGGATTCAGCGACAATGACGTGGTAGGAATCTATATCGTTGACTATGACGACGATGTTCCGGGAGATTTGAAGGACTCCGGGAACCGCGCGGACAATCTCATGTTCACTTTCGACGCCAAGTCCTACATCTGGAATCCGGCATACGAGGTTTACTGGAAAGACGGGCACACCCATATTGACATCTACGGTTATTATCCTTACGGCAGCCCTGCCGATGTGGAGAATTATTCATTCGAAATAGAGAAGGACCAGGGCCGGGAGGCGACATACGGGAAGCCCGGAGGATATGAGGCAAGCGATTTCCTGTGGGGAAAGGCCTCCGATATCGCCCCGACTGACCAGGTGATAAAAATCCGGTTCAGCCACATGATGGCCGCAGCCCGGGTGACCCTGATGGAAGGTGTGGGATTCGAGGACGGGGAATGGGACGCCGCTCAGAAGCAGGTCGTCATTACCAGTACCACGAGACAGTCCCTGATCGACCTGAAGACCGGCCGGGTTACTGCAGTGGGAGAAGCATCCGAAGAAGGAACGGTGCCGAAGAAGGAAGGCAATGATTTCAGGGCGATTCTGGTGCCCCAGACCGTTCCGGCGGGCAAGCCGCTGATGAGCATCACCATAGGCGGAAATACCTGGTATTTCAGGAAAAACGAGGACTTCACATACGTTCCTTCCCGCCAGCACAGTTTCTCCATCACCGTGAGCAAGCGCACCGAGACAGGCGAATATGTCTTTGAGATTGCAGATGAGAGCATTATTGCGTGGGAAACTGATTCGGACCTGCACGATGCCACTGCGAGGGGATATGTCATAATCGATGTCTGGAAGCCAGGGACGCTGGAAGAAAGCATCATTGAGTCCGGAAAGGACCCCGGAAGCGTCAGGAACATGAAGGTGACAGGATGGATTTCGTCGAGGGATTTCGCCACGATGAAATACCACATGCCGAAGCTGTCTTCCCTCAACCTGAAAGAGGCCCGTATAATGGCCGGTTCCAAGGGGACTCTGGAAGACGGGAACGAATACCTCGCAAACGAAGCCGGGGAGATTCCAAAATACGCGATGTTCGGATGCCAGTCCCTTATGAGGCTGATACTCCCGGACAACCTGAAGTCAATTGGAGCAGAATCTTTCTACGGGTGTTCCCTCCTGACCGGGTCGCTTACGATTCCCGAAGGGGTGGAGACCATCGGATACGGGGCATTCCGGGGATGCAGCTTCACAGGGAATCTGGTCCTGCCTATGTCCCTGAAACAGATTGGGGCCCAGGCATTTCTCGGAAACAGTTTCTATTGCGAGCTGAAACTTCCGGAGAATCTGGAAATCATAGAGAATGAAGCCTTCTATGACTGCGACAAGCTATTCGGCAGGATTGTCCTGCCGTCCCGCCTTGCCAAGCTGGGCTACGGGGCCTTCCACAATTGCAACGGAATCTCCGGAGGCCTTGAGATTCCCCAGACCCTGACCAATCTGGAGAATGACATTTTCAGCTCCTACCGTTCCAACCCGAATATGAACGGGACTCTCGTACTCCATGACGGAATCGAATCTATCGGGGCGGCGGCCTTCATGGGAGCGGCCTTCAGGGGAGAGCTGAAACTTCCGAAAAACCTTACCATGGTGATGGACAATGCCTTCAACGGATGCGATTTCTCAGGGACATTGGTCATCCCTAAATCCGTGATGGCCATAGGAGCCGGTGCATTCAGCGGAAACTGGAGGCTTACCGGAACCGTGACTATCAACCAGGAGATACAGAGTATCGGCAACAATGCCTTCTACGGATGCAGGGGAATCGAGGGCGTGATATTCGAAAACGGGGTAGAGGTCATCGGCAGCGGAGCTTTCAGCAATTGCTCGGGGATAAACAGGATTGTCTGCAAATCGTCCACTCCGCCCAATGTGCTGGAGGGAGCCTTCGACGGGGTCCCGAAGGATGCTTTCACTCTCGAGGTACCGGCTTCAGCTGTCCAGAAATATCAGGTCGCCGAAGGATGGAAGGATTTCAAGAGAATATCGGCATACCGGAACCTCTCAGTCAGTCCCGCTACGGCCGGAGCCATAAACACTTCAGTGACAAGGAGCCTGGCACTCAGTGCCGAAGGGGAATGGTGCGTGGAAAGCTGTCCCGACTGGATAAGTCTCGACAAGATGTCCGGCAACGGCAAGACGGAACTGGTCCTGACATTCTCCCCTCTGGCTTACGGGGCGGGAGACAGGGAAGGAGAAGTAGTGTTCCTGCTCAAGGACAAGGAATACAGGACGGTATGCAAGGTGGCGCAATATGACTGCCGGCAGGAGGAAGATGAATTCATCACCATGAACAGGGCGACCAGGGGAAACGGCATCAACATTGTCTTCCTCGGTGACGGATACAGCGCCAAGGACATAAAGGACGGCAAACTTGCCGACAATGTCGGACAGGCATTCAGTCATTTCTTCGACATTGAGCCTTACCGC
>SFNZ01000141.1 GCA_004552615.1 Bacteroidales bacterium
AACTCAAGGACGAGGACTATATGAGTTTCTACAGGTCCCTCTATCCGACCTATGAGGAACCTCTGTTCCATATACACCTGAACGTGGACTATCCGTTCCATCTGACAGGTATTCTCTACTTCCCTAAGATAAAGGACCGCATGTCGGTGGAAAAGAACAAGATACAGCTGTTCTGCAACCAGATGTTCGTCACCGACCACGTGGACAATATCGTTCCGGACTTCCTGACTCTCCTCCATGGAGTCATTGATTCTCCGGACATCCCCCTGAACGTGTCGAGAAGCTATCTCCAGAGCGATGCAAACGTGAAGAAAATCTCAGGCTACATCACGAAGAAGGTGGCTGACCGCCTCGAGGAGATATTCAACGAGGACAGGAAGTCGCTCGAGGAGAAATGGGACAATCTCAAGCTCTTCATCGAGTACGGAATGCTCACCGACGAGAAGTTCTGCGAGAGGGCCCTCAAGTTCGCCCTGCTCAAGAACACTGACGGGAAGTTCTTCAGCTTCGAGGACTACCGCAAGGCAGTGGAAGGCGAACAGACCGACAAGGACAAGAAAGTCGTATATCTCTATGCAACTGACACAGAGGCCCAGTATTCCTTCATTGAGGGAGCCAGGAACAAGGGCTACGACGTGCTCCTGATGGACTGCGAACTGGATTCTCATTACGTGAACCTGCTCGAGCAGAAACTTCAGGACACCAGGTTCTGCCGCGTGGACTCAGATTCCATCGACAATCTCATACCTAAGGATGACAGGAAGAAGCCTGAACTTTCCGAGGAGGAGAGAAACGACCTTCAGGACCTGTTCAAGGCAGTTCTTCCGGAGGGCAGCGACTATTATGTCAGTGCCGACAACATGGGTGAGAACGCCGAGCCTGTCCTCATCACCCAGAACGAATTCATGCGCCGTTACCGCGAAATGAGCTCCATGGGCGGAGGAATGAATTTCTACGGCTCTCTCCCTACTTCGTACAACATCACGGTAAATCTCGAGAATCCGCTGATTGCCAAGATAATGGAGGCCAGGAAAGCTGCCGTGAAACCGATGGCTGCAGTGCCTGAGGCAGATCCTGAAATCGTTAAGGCAGGCGAGGCCAAGGATGCCACCGAGGAGCAGAAGAAGGCTGCGGAAGATGCGAAGAATGCAGCACGCGAGGCCAGGAACGCCGCCCGTGATGCGCACAAGGCCGATATCGAGGCATTTGCTGCCGGGAACGAGATTCTTCACCAGATAACGGATCTCGCCCTGCTTGCCAACGGAATGCTGAAAGGCAAGGCCCTGAGCGATTTCATCGCGAGAAGCCGCAAGGTCGTTTCAGACGCCTACATCAAATAAGGGCATCGTCAGGTGCCTGATATAAATAAAACGGAAATAATCCGTATATTTGTGAGCCGGAGGGACTTGTCAGGCGTATCAGCCGACAGGAGCCTCCGGCTCGACAGGTATAATTGACTTAATCTGAAGCTTATATGCAGGCAATAATCCTCGCGGCGGGAATGGGCCGCAGGCTTGGGGAATATACGAAGGACAATACCAAATGTATGGTCCCGGTCAACGGTGTGCCCCTCATCGACAGGCTTCTCGGACAGCTCTCAAGACTGAAACTGGACCGGGTGGTGATAGTCGTCGGATACGAGGGCGGAAAGCTCGTCAAGCATATAGGGGAACTGTACACGGACCTGAATATCGAGTTCGTCGAGAACCCCGTTTACAGCCGGACGAACAACATCTATTCCCTCTGGCTGGCGAAGGACTATCTCCAGCAGGATGACACCATACTTGTCGAGTCCGATCTCATTTTCGATGACGTCCTGCTCAACATGTTGATTGACAATCCTTTCCCGAATCTTGCCCTGGTCTCCAAATACGAGACATGGATGGACGGGACCATGGTCAGGATTGACTCCGACTGCAATATCGTGAACTTCGTCCCGAAGGATGCGTTCGACTATTCCAATGCCGGGAAATATTACAAGACAGTCAATATCTACAAGTTCAGCAAGGAATTCTCCACCCGCAAGTATGTTCCTTTCCTCGAAGCCTATACCAAGGCCGTAGGAAACAACGAATACTATGAGAACGTACTGAGAATCATCAGCTTCCTGAACAGCAGCGATCTCAAGGCCCTGCCCGTGACGAACGCGAAATGGTACGAGATAGACGACAAGCAGGACCTGGACATAGCCGAGGCCCTCTTCGCCGAAGAGAAAGATATCATAAGGAAATATTACGGCCGTTTCGGAGGATTCTGGAGATTCCCTAAGATGCTGGATTTCTGCTATCTGGTAAATCCTTATTTCGGGGAGTCCCGCATCGTCGAGGAGATGAAGGCCAATTTCGGCACGCTCGTGTTGGAATACCCTTCCGGACTGAAAGTCAATACTTTGCTTGCATCCAAATGCTGGGGAGTGAAGGAAGATTACATAGTGCCGGGGAACGGTGCTGGCCATCGTCCGGGATGACACGTGCCACCGGTTTTCCGGTGCTCCCCGTGAGCCGGGACGCCACAGCTTCGAGAGCGCCT
>SFNZ01000142.1 GCA_004552615.1 Bacteroidales bacterium
ATAAATTATTGACAATCATAACAATAGGCCTTCTGTTCCAGACCTTGGACCTGGCCGCCCAGAAGGCATCAGTGTCGACGAACCTGGCCGGCTATGTTAATCTGGCCACACTGAACATAGAGACATCTTTTCCGGTTTCCAGGCACTGGAGCATCTGCGCCGGAGCGAAATACAATCCTTTCACTTTCAATCTCGGGAAAGGAAGGGAGGATGCCAGGAACAAGCAGCAGGCATACTATGCAGGGACAAGGTACTGGCCGTGGAACGTATATTCCGGCTGGTGGCTGTCCGGGAAGGTGATGTACCAGGAGTACAATACGGGAGGGATTTTCTCACCGGAGACCCGCGAAGGAGACAGGATCGGGATGAGCCTTGGAGGAGGATACTCCCACATGATAGGGAAACGGCTGAATATCGAATTCGGGGCCGGAATCTGGAGCGGAATGGACTGGTTCACAAAATATTCGTGCCCTGTATGCGGAAATGTAGAGGCTTCCGGGAAAAAAGTGTTCATACTTCCTTCGGACATCATAGTGGCGCTCAGCTATATCTTCTGAACCGGCATCATATTGACACACAATGCGATTGAGCAGAATACACACATTAGGACACAGGAGTTCCCTGCTTACGTTCACCTTCCTCCAGCTTTTGTTTGCCATCGGCCCCGGCTGTTCGGTGAAGGAAAGCAGGGACGAGTGTCCTTGTATCCTGAGCCTGATATACGACGCGAGCAGCAGGGAGATGATTGCAGAAGGGGTTTCCGTAAGGATAGAAATGAGCGGGGAAAACGGTCGGGAGGTCAGGGACAGTTTCTTCAGGTCAGAAGAGACTACGGTATTCAGGACGGCAGTTTGCAGGGGAACAGTGAAAGCGTTGTCCGTATGGCCCGGCTCCACTCCCCTGGAGGACCCCGGATCAGGCCTATGGATCAGGATTCCCGAAGGAATGCAGTGCCCGGAAATCTGGACAGGCTTAGCGGTGACTGACACTGAAAGGGACGAGGCCAGTGCGGACATAAAGCTCCGGAAGAACTACTGCAATATTTTCATGACTCTGACCGGAGGTGGCGAAGGGCTGGAATTCGTAGTTCGCGGCAATGTCTGCGGATATGATTGTGACGGAATTCCCGTCCACGGGCCGTTTTCCGCCACGGCCGTAGCACAGGAAGGCTCCCGTTCCAGCTATTCCGTCAAGGTCCCGAGACAGGCGGACAATTCCCTGAAGCTCGACATTTTCTCCTCTGACGGAGGCTTACGGACCTTTGCCATAGGCAATTACATTGACAGCAGCGGATACGACTGGACATCCGAGGACCTCAAGGACATCAATCTGGAGATAAATTATGCAGCCACTTCCGTGATCCTGCTTATCGACAACTGGCGCACTGTTATAGATTTCACGACCATCATCTGAATCGAAAAGGAAAAAGTGGAAAGAGATTTGCTAATTAAAAAAGTATTTGTATCTTTGCAGTCCATTTTGATGCGCGGGTGGCGAAATTGGTAGACGCGCTACTCTCAGGAGGTAGTGCCGTAACAGGCGTGGCAGTTCGACTCTGCTCCCGCGCACGAAAAAGGGGCTGACTTTTTGGTCATCCCCTTTTTTCGTTATCCCTGCCGGAAGGCCGGATCAGAAGAAGGACACAGTCTTCTGCTCGACAGCTGAAATCAGACTGTTGGCAAGCCTGCTGACGCCGAAACGGAACAGTTCCCTGCAGACCCATTCTTTTCCTAGCACGGTGGAGACGATGGAATAATAGCATACTGCATCCATCACGGTGGAAATACCTCCTGCCGCCTTGAAGCCGACCTTGCGTCCGGTAGCCTCATGATATTTCCTTATACATTCGCACATTACATAGGCAGCCATCGGAGTCGCATTGACATCAACTTTCCCGGTGGAGGTCTTTATGAAATCAGCACCGGCCTCCATGGCAAGGAAAGACGCATCCGCAATCTTCTCCACTGTGGAGAGCACTCCGCTCTCAATGATAACCTTGAGAACCACCTTGCGCCCGAGCCTTGCACCTGCCTCGTCCACAGCCTTCCTGCAAAGACGTATCTCGGATGCAGCCCCCTCATAATCCCCGGCCATGAACAGATTCAGCGCCAAGACAATATCCACCTCATCAGCACCGGCCTCGACAGCCATCCTGCACTCCTCGGCCTTGATTGCCGCAAAAGTCTGGGATGTCGGGAAACAGCCTGCAACGGCAGTCACATGAAGTTCTCCGTCCTTCCGGTTTTCCTTCACCACGTGCGCAAGATTAGGATACACGCACACAGATGCCGGAAGAGGAAATCCCGGATACGAATCACGATAGGTATTGACCTTATTCATCAGCTTGGTGACTGACTCCACGGTATCCGTTGTATGCAGAGTGGTAAGGTCCATCAAGGAAAAGCATTCCCTGATGATATCTTCCGAAACGATATTCTCCATATTGGAGGCAATCAGTTCAAGACTTCTGTCGATAGACTCCCTGTCCGGGGAATATCCGTACTTGGTATACAACTCACTCATAT
>SFNZ01000143.1 GCA_004552615.1 Bacteroidales bacterium
CTTTCCTGGACTTGCTGCGCAGGACCGGGAGGATAAGGGTTGAAACCCCGGATGGATACAAACTACTAATCAATAACAATTAAATCTCAGACTTATGAATGTGCAATTCGTTACCGGGAGACTGGCAATACTCCTGATGGTTGCGGCTCTGCTTCTTGTTCCGGTCTCTTCCGCAAGAATGATGGCTGCCGCAAGGTCATTCGACCAGAGCCTCGTGACTGTAAAAGCCAAGGATGCCAGTTTGAGTGATATCCTATGGGAAATCCACAAACAGACAGACTTCACCTTCGTTTACAGCACTGATGATATCGAGCGGGTCGTGCTTCCATCCCTGGATCTCAGGGAAGTTACATTGCAGAAGGCCCTGGAATCCTGCCTGGACAGTAACGGTCTTACTTATACTGTCAATGGCGAGGTGATTACCATCAAGCCGGCACCGTCGTCCGTAAAGCCGGAAGGGGAACCGGTCAAACAGAATAAAAAGTACTATACAGGCTCAGTAGTGGATGATGCAGGTATTCCTGTCGCAGGTGCCAATATTCTTGTCAAGGGCGCGGGAATCGGTTCCGTGTCTGATGCGGAGGGAAATTTCTCCATTCAATATGACGTTGATTCTGCGATTGTGGTGGTCTCTTTCATCGGTTTTACTACAAGGGAGGTCAGAATGTCCCCCGGAATACCTGCTGAAATCATCCTGATGCAGGATCTCAATATGATGGATGAGGTCATTGTGACAGGATACGGTACGTTCAAGAAGTCTGCATACGCCGGCTCCGCAAGCAACGTGAGGTCGGAAAAAATCAAGGATATTCCGACCACATCCTTCACCGAGATGCTCCAGGGCAATGCTACCGGAGTCCAGTTCAGCGCTCCGTCCGGGCAGCCGGGTTCGGCCACTGAAATCAATATCAGGGGAATGGGTTCCTTCAATGCGGGAAACCAGCCGCTCTATGTCATTGACGGCGTGCCTGTCCGTTCGGGTTCTGTGAATTCCCTGAGTTCAGATGCCCAGCTCGACATTATGTCGACTATCAACAGCTCCGACATTGAGAGCATGACAATCATCAAGGATGCGGCCGCAGCATCGCTTTACGGCTCCAGGGCGGCCAACGGAGTAATTCTCATCACCACGAAGAGAGGGCAGTCCGGCAAGCCGAAGGTGTCGCTGAAGGCGGACTGGGGATGGTCTGATTTCGCCATGGAATACAGGCCGGTTATGTCCGGTGAACAACGCCGCGAGTACATCTACAATGCTCTCAAGAACGGACAGCTCAGGGACGGGGAAACCGAGGAGGATGCAGTTGCATACGCCAATGAGGAGATAGACAATTACGCCCCTGTACCGTGGTGCGGATATATTGACTGGGACAGCATCCTTTTCAAGAGGGGGAGTCACCAGAATTATGAGGCCTCCATATCCGGAGGAACGGAAAAATTCAGTTATTATTCCTCCATTGCGTATCTCCGTCAGGACGGTATTGCCATCAATTCCGGCCTGGACTGTATCGGCGGCCGCCTGAATGTGGATTACCAGGCCACCAAACGTCTGCGTCTGGGAGCCAACATGCTCTTTGCGATAGTGAACCAGGATGTGTACAGCGAGGGTACGACTTATACTGCACCATTCTATGCCTCAAGGAATTGCGTGGTCCCTTCGGATGCCGTGTACAATGAGGACGGAAGCTGGAACAGGTCATTCATCCGCAACGGGGACAGGAATCCTCTCCTTTCCGCCACTTATGACTACCAGCGGGAGAATGTGACGAGAAGTTTCAATACCGTGTATGGCCAGTTTGAGTTCTTGAAGAATCTTGTTTTCAAGTCCACCTTCAGTTATGATTTCACCTATACCAAGGGAAGAGAGTGGTCGGATCCCCGGACTTCCAACGGTGATGATATCAATGGAGGACTTTCCAGAGTGTCCCAGGACTATAGGAAAATGGTATGGGCGAACCAGCTGAGCTATGCGTTCACCATCGCCGGCAATCATCATTTCGACGTTCTTGCCGCCTATGAGATTGATGACCAGTACAGCGATTATCTTTCCGGCTCCGCAAGCAATTTCGCGACACCGGACAAACATGCCATGAGCAACGGCATGACATTGCAGTCGGTGGGAGGCTCTGACAGCCGGACAAGGATGGTCTCATATATCACAAGGCTCAACTATGACTTCAAGAACCGCTATTATGTAGGCGGCTCTTTCCGAACCGATGGGAGCTCACGTCTCCACAAGGATAGCAGATGGGGCAATTTCTGGTCACTCTCAGCCGCTTACAGAATTATCGAGGAACCGTTCATGATGAGGTCAAGGCATTGGCTCAGTGATCTCAAGCTCAGGTTTTCCTATGGTGTCAACGGTACGCTTCCGTCTGATTATTATGGCTATATGGGCCTGAGCAGCCTGAATTCAGGCTTCATTGGCGAGCCTGGAATCAGCCTTGGACAGATTGCAAACAAGAACCTCAAATGGGAGTCCAACCACAACCTCAATGCAGGTCTAGATTTCGGTTT
>SFNZ01000066.1 GCA_004552615.1 Bacteroidales bacterium
CATTCTCACCATGAGAATGATAAACAGGGTCGGGACATCCCGACCCATTTCTACAAAAACGTAGATTGAAAATCTGACACGAAAACCCATCCTTTTCGTGAATTTTCGGCATGGACTCATTCCCTTTTCTGCCTCTGCATCTCCTTCTTCATCATGGACTTCAGCCCCATGGGCTCGATCTCTGAGTCGAAGATCTCCAGCTCCTCCGGGGTCAGCCATTCGCGGAACCTTTGGCGGCCTTTGGCCTTCGTAAGCATGATCATGACCGCGGGGCTGCACATCTTCATACCAAGGCTGTATTTGGGTGTCGATTGGATCAGGGCGATGGTCTCCTCATATCCCGTGCCTTCGTCCTTTTGGATCATGTCGATATACCGGCATTGGGCCTGTGCGTCCATCATGCCGTTGATGTCGGTGATCTTATCCCACATCGCTTCCGAGATCTTCCCCTTCTTCATTCCATCGCCTCCCTGTACTCTGTGGCCATGCGTCTTAACGTCCCCTCCGGCAATCCTGTGATCTCCGAGATCTCCCGGAACTTCAAACCCAGGTCGTCATGTAGCATGGTGACCAATGCGCGCAGCGCGTCCGTGTTGCGCTTGGTCTCTCTCCGGGTCTTCTTCTCCCTGGCCCTTTCGGCGATCTCCGATATCTTCCTCTCCTGGCTCCGATTCTTTATTTCCGAGTATTCCGCTAGGATTTCGGGGTTCATCTTCGGGAACTTCCCGTAACCCACGGTGGTGAACCCATTATTTGTCGGGATCTTCAACTCGAAGAATCCCCTTTTTGCCTCCCCCGAAGAATCCCATTTTATTTCCTGGGCCACCAAAAGATATCTTAATCTGAACTCGCGAACGTAAACATCAGCGCGATCGATGGATGGAATACACATGACCAGGGTCCATTTACGGGACCTCATCATCTCCAGGATCTGCATCATGCTCTTGTTGTCATCCTTCATCCAGTCGCGGTTACTCATCAGGTTCGTGGCCTCATCCATCCAGAATGTGCGGCCCATGTCCTCCCCCGACTCCAACCTCTCCAGGAACGGTTCGAAATCGTAGATATACCCGTCCTCCATCGAAAAATCTGGATCGAACCTGTGACACAATTCATAGGCCAGGTTGGATTTTCCGACTCCCTCCTTGCCGGTGACGATGATCACATTGTCGTATTCGTTGGCGATGTTCTCCCTCATATCCTCAACCAGACGGCCCAGCAGGTCGTCCAGCAGATACCTGATGTATAGAGCCCCGGACCTGTGCCGGACGATCTGACGGTCCAGGACGGTCACCGTGCGTTCTCCGGGACACGGGTTATAGATGTCCGGATAACCGACCACATCCCCCTTCTCGAATGCCATCCTTGCCATCAATTGCCCCCGATGTAGTCGCTGGCCTTCCCGATCTCCACGATGTCGGACCTGTGGCGGCCCTGGAATGAGTCGGTGAGCCTAAGCAGCATATCCTTCCTTTGGATCACATACTTGGATCCAAGATAGCTGTGAGCCAAACACTCCAGCACGGCATCCACCTGCCCGGATGATGTGAGGTTCGCCGTGATCTCCAGGTCCACGCCTTCGGTCACGGACAGATGCCTTATCGCCGATTCCTTGACTGATTCTATCAATTCCATTTTAGAAAACCCCCAGGAAATACAGGCCGAGGACCACACCGATGGCCATCATGGCCACCATCCCCATCTTCTTCATGTCCATCGGTGGCAACTTGATGCCTGTGGTCATACCTTTGACGAACTGGGCGGCCGAATCGGACATATAAAAGTCCTCCAGCGTGCTGGATGTCTCCAGGTTGGCCCTTCCGGACTCGTCCACGGGCATTTCCATGACCGTGAACCCGTGGAACCTCACCCACACCGGAAAGCCCCACAGGGCCAGGTTATCGAACATATTGTAGCCCCTGATGTACCCCAGGGCGCGCATGGTGGCCCCACCGCAGGGCATGAACCGCAGGTTAGTGCGATACTTCATGTCGCCGCAAATCTCGAAGTCCAGGGCGATGCAGTCCCGGTGCATCAGGTGCCGGATGATCTCCTTCGTCGGGATCTCCGGCTTCATCAGATCCCCCCGGTGAGCAGGGCGAACACCACGATGCCGCCGATCAACAACCACATCCAGACCTTGGAATTGACAGAATTGAGCATGTCCAGCTTGGATACGGTCTGTTTCTTGTTGGATTTGGCCACATCGATCAACGCCATGGTGATGTCCGGGTCCACAAATTCCCGGACACAGAATGGCTGTGTCCCATCGATGGGATACATTACGAACTCATCATCGCTGGAGACGCTCGCGACCATGAACTTTTCATCGGTGCGGTAAAGTCTGTTTCTGACGATCGTCAGCGGCTTGACGTTCTTCCCCAGGATGTACCGCTTCACGCTCGTTTTGGTGGTGATGAACAGGTCCCGTGTCACTTTCTCCCCTCTTTTCCGTTTTTGCTCGCTCGCTCGAATCCAGTCTATAGTTAGATATAAGGGCGGGCGATTGGAAAATTATACTAATTGTACTTAAATAGTCCGAAAATTATACAAAAGTATGGACGTAAAGACCGTTGTGACCACCATCGTGGCCATCACCATCGGTGTGATGCTCATCGGGTCGCTGTTGGTTCCCATCGCGACTTCCGTGATGGACGATCTGGCCAGCACACATCCGGACTGGGCCAACCTGATCGGGGTGGTCGTTGTGATCTCGATCGTATCGCTGGTGGCCGTGGCGCTTTACAGCTACACGTCCAAATAAAGGAGGAATCTTAGATGGATATCTCGAAAGTTGTTTACGGAATCATCGGAATCGTCGTGGCTGTGATCGTCGTGGCCACCGTGCTCATCCCCACCGTCGATGGGCTCACCCTGCAGAACACCACATACAAGACCCTGCTTGGTGTCGTCTGTACCCTGACGATAATCGTGCCGGTAATGATGGCTGTCAAGCTGATGGCCGGAAGATCCGACTGAAATCCCTTAAGTGAGTGCGGCCAGCAGGGGGCCTTACCCCTGCACTTTTAAAAGGAGGTAAGAAATGAACATCGATAAGTCGGTCTTCGGGGTCCTTTCCATCCTGGTGGCCGTAATCGTCGTGGCCACCGTTGCGATCCCCGTCATTGAGGATTCAAGTAAGGAAATCCACTCTACAGTTCAGAACACCGCACAGAAATATTACGCCACAAGCTCAGGTGATCTATCAGAGGATCTGACAATCACCCTTGTATCGAAAGACAACTACACGATAAATGGAGAAAGCTATGAATTGAATCCGAACGGTGTTGTGATAATCACCGATATGGGCGATATGTGGGTACTATACAACGATAATTATTACCTATACCAAAAAATCAACAACCACGCCTATAGTTCTTTATCGATAGGGGGATCCACAACATTCTACACGGACGGGACATATAAGGCCACAACAGCCACCGGAACCGAATACACCGGGACGTTTGGCAATGTGGTATATCCATCTGTTGATGGTAATCTCGGTTACTTCTTTAACACGACTGCATACGCGGATGATGCAAGTGATGTCATCTTCTTCTCCACATCAGTCAACAGTAGCGGCGCGATGTATGCTATAAAATTCAAGGCAACCGGCGAAGAGGTCGAAAAGATTGTGTCCCCCTTTTCAAGCGGTGCAGAAGTCACCCTAACTGACCTGACCATGACATATAATGCCGCCGATGAGACCATCGCAGACAATGCGATCAATGGATTAACTTATAAGGTCGGCGAAACGGAATATACGACTAAAACATTCATTGCACCCCTTGAATATAAGACGATAACCAACAAAGACAGCGCCATGATCTCGATCCTGCAGATCGTCCCGTTGCTCCTGCTGATCGTACCTGTGATGATGGCCATAAGGATGTATTCATCAAGGGGTGAGTGACGATGATCGTGTCGGAGCTCCAGATCTTCGGCATGCTGCTGTGCCTGCTCCTGGCCGTCCTCGCGTGGAAGATGCGCAGCTTCCCTGTGATGACCGTCTCGGCCTTCGGGTGGTTCATCCTGGCCCTGCAGATCTTCCAGGAGTCCGGGGACTTCCTGATCATGGGGTTGATGTTCATGGTGGCGTTCGTCGAGGTCCTGGCGGTTCCGACAAGACGGAGGGGATGACCATGGTGGCCATCACTTTCAACAGTACCATCAACATCATAGCCCAGACCTTCTTCGACGGGTCAACGACCATAGCCGGGCTGGTCATCATGCTGGCCGCGTTCTTCATCGCCCTGGTGGTCCTGGCGAACGTCAAGGCTCCGCCGGTTTATTCGCTGGTCCCGATGATGATCCTGGCCATCATATTCACCGCATACGGCGTGATGGACACAACCGTATCGTTCCTGATCATCATACTGTCCGCCGTCATGACCGCCGCCATGGCACGCAAGACCGTGGGGGGCGATTGATTGGCCCTGACATCCGCAGGGGGCGGCGATGACCGCCTCCAGGTCGGCATGGCTGTTTTCGCCATCGTCATCAGCCTGATGGTCACGATGATGATCCCCGTCGTGGCCCCTTCCTACGAGCAGTCTTACAGCTACGAGGATGTTTACAATCAGAAGGCCGCCGTGCAGGCCTTCACCGGGGAGAGCATGACCAACCAGTCGCCATGGGTCCTCCAGGGTGTTTACACGCCGTACATCGAAGGGGAACCCTTCGGGGTGTCAGAGGAAGGATGGCTGTATGGAACGGCAATGACCACGTCGAGCGAATACCAATACATTGGCCAGACTGCAGGGATCAAGTTGGATCCTTCGCAGAAATCCAGCGTACCGTTGATTCAGGAGGCATCAGAGCAGACGGTCGTAACAGATCGTATCAAGTGGTATTACAAAACGCCGTTTTCAGACAGTCCTAATTTCTTCTTCATGTTCTCCGCCCTATTGGGGTTCAAACCGCAGTTGTATGAGGTAGAGACCAGCAGTTTCCCGACCTGGAGTTACTCCGGATACAGATACGAGTTCGACCCGATGCTGATGATCAACACACAGGGTGATGAGCAGAAGATCATCACGGCCGATGATGCCAAACTGTCTATTGTCTGGTATGAAACCTATGGCCAGGAGGGAATAAGCGGCGGATTGGTGCTTTATTCACAGAAGACCCGTGGTATCGTGGCAAATTATACCGCATCCGAGATAATCGCGAATTATAATGTGAATTCGTCTTTTGCATCCCCGTATCTAATGGATTTCGATGGAACCAGAATATACCTGAACATAAGATTTGATGCAGATGTGCTGACGGGAGATGTCAATCTGTCGCAGGCCTGGACGGATGGCCGCTGGAGTCTGGCGTTCACGGCAACGAGTGCAGGATCCCTGATGGACATCAAGAATTCCACCGATCTAAGCACCAGTATCGGAAACATATTGGACACATACATCGACATCTTCACGTTCTCACTGCCGGAAGCTCCGGCGCCATGGTCCATGATCCTGTGGGTGATCTGCATCCTGCCGGTGGAGGTAGTTGTAATGATGTTCCTGTCGCGGTTCGGTATCGCCGGATTGGGTATGGGGATATTGGGCAACGTGATGTTGGGAATTTGGGGGGCATTGTGATGAAAAGATCATCTTTAGCCGCATTGATCGTGACCGTGTGCATCATTGCGCCCGTCATAGTCGGGTATGTGATGCCCACCGGAGAGACCACCCACGAAGGATTCGAGTCGGGCAACATCCTGAACATCACAGGGGAGTTGGCCAATGATAAGCTGCCGATCTACAACGCCTATTCAGGATCCAAGAATGTGATCTACTCCATGGCCGGCGATTACATCGCAGAGGCAAACGTTGAGACATCCGCGGTGTCCCCGTATCCGTCGATGACCGTGGAGTATTGGAAGGAGACCACATGGACGGGAGGAACTGCCCCCGTGCCGGTCACAGATGGTGGTGTGACCTACAGGCTGTCGGTCTATACCGCACCAACATCGACATACTGGACAGACCATTACAATAATCGGTACCAGACGGTGTATGTCTACGCCGACGGTAAGATCGATGGGATCAACAACAACACCGGATTGATCGATGTGGACTTGCGGGATGTCCGTCTGCAGGGTAGCGGCACATACTACATGACGATCAGCGCCATGAACAACGACGAGTACACGGATCTGACCTATGGATACGTCATCCATAATTTCAATTGGCGCAACGGATACACCAACCAGAATGTATGGTTCGTCCTTCGTGCATCGTCCAACCCTGCAGATATCAGTGTCAATTTCCAGTTTGGAAACTGGCCGAACTATCCGATCGTCCAGATCAGGAACGGGAACTGGCAATTAAACCAATCAGCGGACAACAGTCCGCAGGCCCTGGGTTCCACCAGCGCCTACGAATACGTCCTGGTAGAGATCGATACCTACCTTCACAAGTGCAAGCTGTCCGGACTCATCGGCATGAGGGGATTCGCAGACGATTGGAGCGGAAAGGTCGCCAAGACTGTGGAGGTCGGGAGCATGGCCTACAACCCGGTCGTCGAGATCGACGTGACCTTCAGCGGTACTTACAGCGCCCTTCAGGGCTGGTTCGTGCCGCGTGCCATGATCCAGACCGGGACAGGCACGGGACTGGTCAACGTCTCCGTGAATCCGTCCGGATATTGTGATGTGGACACCGCGCCCTGGGAAGTGCGCCTGGATAATCCTGCCGCTTTCGGTGACTCCATCAGATTCACAGGGTCCACAAACCTGTGGTACAACGTGGACAAGACCAACGGAACCATCACCGTGAATGGCGTGAAGGTCCCCATCAGGGGGATGATCATCGACTACATCCCCTATGAAGGAGCCCATGCCTTGGAGATCAACGGAACGATCGTGGCCACGGGCCTGGAGAGTTCACCATCGATCTACTTCGCAGGTAATTGGTGGGTATATGTCTACTTCACGCAATTATCGGAATATTCTTACAAAACCTATGATTGGGAGCCCGGAGGCTTCGGCATCGATGCCACCGGGTTCTACAGCATAGGGCTTCTGTCGTCCGTAGGATGTGCCGTGGCCGGCGGTCTGTCCGGAAGGAGATCTGGAGAACATGCCGGCATCGTGCTGCTTACGTCGGCGATCTGCGGACTGATCTACATCATTCTATTGATGGGGTGAGACAATGACGCAATCGAATCTTGATAAATTCAGTAAGAAGAAAAAGACGAAGACGAACAAGAAGGCCGCCAAGCCAAAGGCGGCGAACCGTCCCAAATAGTTCACGAAGAAGAAGGCGACCGCTTCGAAGAAGTGAACAAACAGGGCCGAAAGGCCCTTTCAGTTTTGTTTTCCCTGCTCATAAATTTTAATGGCCGAAAATACACAAAAAGGGTAGGGTAAACGTGCACAGAATCCGAAGTTAAGTTAACATTCGGGAGGCCTAGACACACAGGCCAGGAATGAGACCTTATGCGTACAGGCGAAAATCTCGGAAAGCCTGCGCCTCCCGTCACCAACAATATCTGGAGTAGCAACACTCTATAAAATGTTTTTCAGCCAACCAATCAAATCTCAAAAATGCCCGGTATCGGAGGATCCTTATCGGCAGATCCTGCGCCGGAGGCGTTCGCAAAAAATTTTCAACGTTTTTATTAAATATTCGGATTTGAATACAAAAATTATACTTTTTCAGCCGTTGCGGCATTGAACTTACTAAAAAACTAGTGGGTACCCTGTCTAGTAAGATATTGGGTGTGGGGGTCTGGGGGAGAGGGTCTTAGACCCTTTTTTGAAAAATCGGTGTGTGGTGTAATGTGGTCTTGTGTGCCATGTGATAGTGGTTGGAGTCTGTGTATCTTGTCCGTGTGTGTGTGTGTGTGTGTGTGTGTGTAAAAAGTAATAAATACTAGAGACGAAATGACATAGCGACCGCCTCGGAAACGGTCAGGAATGATTGAATGAAAACATCCATTGGGATGTATCAGATAGCTAAGGCTATCTGCATACGCAAAAAACAAATCCTGAGGAATGAGCGCCATGTGGCTGGCTTCGGGATGACGATAGAAGATCTAAAGAAAGTGTACGCCAGAAATGGATACAATATCTCAGATGACAAGAATACTGTAATGGCCCGTCATCTCGAAAACTGGGAGCTTGGAGGCATGGCCAAGATCTCCGGAGGGATCGTCTTCTTCTACCTGGACATTAAAAATCTGTCAGAGTACCAAGCCAATCAATTACTGCTTGATGCGCTCAAGACCAACCCAGAATACGAATTCGTCCAATACATGGACGACATCGAGACAACCGCCGGAGCTGAAGAGGTGATCTCGTGAAGAACTCGGCAACGATGTTCAAACTGTGCCTTATGCTCGCGATGGAAAAGGGATACAGGGCGAACAGCAAGCTAGGCCTATTCGGGCTGTATCTCACGATGCGCGAGCTCAGAACAGTATATGCCGAAAACGGGTACAGGATCGCGTCCAAGAAGATTCCCGAGCACGTGGAAAAGTGGAAGTGGATAGGAGACGTCGAGAGCGTCGGAGACATCTCCGACATCAACAAAAGCGATGATGCAAGCGTGTGGTTCTGCGTTCCCCGGGAGGAAATGACCGTCTGCATGGTTCATGCTGAGAAGGCCGGGTTTGAGGAAAAGAACGTCATAACCAGGCCGCAGGATGTAAGGGAGGTGCTCAGATGGTGAAGGTAAGGTGCCCCCATTGCGGCGGATCTCTGGACGTGTGCATCGAGTCCGGAGACATCCGCAGGATCGAGCGTGCCGCCGGTACTACTGCTTTCATCACAGGAAGCGAGATCCTGGCCAGGAAGGCCGCCGGGCTGACCGACCATCCCGAGGTGGTCCTGCACACCATCGAGGCCACCAAGGCCCTGGAAGAGGCCTATCAGGCCCTCGTGAGGGACCTCGACGACTGGGCGGATGTGAAGGAGAAGAAGGAGGGGATTCTGTGAACCGCGACAGGATCCTTATCCCGATCGAGACCTGCGAGCTCACTTTCTCCGAGCTCATGGAGGAAATACACCGCCTTATCGATGAGAATCCGGATGATGAAATATTCCTCGACGGCGACGCTTACGCGATCGTGGCCAGGCCCAGGAGGGGGAAGGCATGAAGATTACCGAAATGCTCGAACAGCACCCCGAGATCGAATACATATGCTTACTTTGGATCTGGAAAGATAATGGGTGCGAGACCAATTTTATTCGCACCGGGGATTGGCTCCCGGCTAAGCCCATATATAAAACAGACGAACTTGATCTAGAATATTCTTACATTGGCCCATACATAAGCGATGATGATAAGGCCCAATTCATCGATTGGATGATAGGCTATGATTCCGATGAAAAATTCGAGGATCTGCGCGTTGAGGACATTAAGATTTTCGGATCACCCATAGACTACGGTCTGAAGGTGAAATGCCTTTTAGCAATCCAGTGTGAAGAGAACCCGAACGTCTGGGGGAAAGGGTGGAACGCCGATTTCACATTTGAAGACGTTAAATGGGGCAGCTATTGTGCTGATCCTGATGGAGTCTTCGACGAAAAAACCTTTGATCTACTCTGGGAAAGGAAGTTGATCCAATGATTGACAGAGAAAAGGCAATCAGAAAGGCCGCCCTCGACTATGCGGAGCAGACCGGAGAAGTTGACCCGGATTCCCTCAGATTCCTTGGATTCGGTGCTGCAGAGGTCCGCCCGGTGCTAAGGGATCTCTATGAGCTGGGCGACCTGGAGAGGACCACACGCGGCACGGATGTGCGCTACCACATCCCCACCATCCAGAGGGGGAGACCATGACCACGCTTAACGATATCAAGGCGGCCATCACCATGTCCATCGACCCCATGGAAGAGATCCTGGACGATCTGGTTGATGAGGATATGATGAACTACAATGTGGAGACCCTGGAGTTCATCGAATACTTGGAGAAGGCTATCGACTACCTCAAGGATGCCCGCAACAAGGTGGAGGACCTGATAGGATGACGGTCACACCCGACCTTATTGATCTGGTCCTGTCCGTGATAATCAACCATTCGGGGATCTCCACCGCCAAGGTCGCCATGGCCGTCGATATCGACCCTGTGACCGCATCCGAGGCCCTGGCCGAACTCTATCGCAGGTCCGAGATCGAGAAGAAGACAGACCGCGACGGAACGGTCAGATGGTATGATCCGGAACAGCCGAGGTAATCCCATGCGGCCGATCCGGGACAATCCGGGGGCGGATCTCCGGATGATTTCGGACATCACCGACCTGTCGGACGATGATATATTTGTCTCGATGCGTGCGTTGATCAGAGACGGTGCCGTCAGGACTGATGGCGATAATCATTATTGGTTGATCTGAGGTGAAAAAGATGGTGGATTCAAAGATAGAAAAGATTGAAATGAAGATGAAGAAGGTGAACGACGCGTATTGTACCTTGGCCCTGTTCATGGCCGGAGTGGCCATGGCCGGGCTTATCCGGAGCAACTTCAATTACAGGTTTTTTACAACCTGTTTTGTAATCATGTCCGTGATCTATCTGGTCGCCACGTCCTATTTCAGATATGACATGGCCCGTTCAAGGAAAAAGGATCCTCCGATGGAGATCTGATCATTATTACATTCTCACCATGAGAATGATAAACAGGGTCGGGACATCCCGACCCATTTCTACAAAAACGTAGATTGAAAATCTGACACGAAAACCCATCCTTTTCGT
>SFNZ01000012.1 GCA_004552615.1 Bacteroidales bacterium
GAACCTGCTCGCTGCAAAAGACCACTGGGCTTTTGCTGAACGCTCCCGACCTACCCTCGGCCTGAAGGCCTCAAAAGCAGTTGTTTCGCTCTGCGAAACCAGAGTTAATATATACCTATGAAATATTTTATTACCTATTTATTCTCCGACGGGAAGAGGCCGAAGAGTTCGGAGTCAATCATATTGGTGACAGCCTCGAAGTCCTCCTCCCTGTTGCCGAACTTGTAGCGGTCGGCATCGATGACGAGAAGATGGCCCTTGTAGTCCTTTATCCAGTTCTCGTATTTTACATTGAGGCCGGTCAGGTAGTCAATCCTGATGGTCTTCTCATATTCCCGGCCGCGTTTCTGGATCTGTGCCACGAGATTGGGAATGGAAGACTTGAGGTAGATGAGAAGGTCCGGCATCTTGACCAATGACATCATCAGGTCGAAGAGGTCGGAATAGGTCTCGAAATCACGGGAGCTCATGAGACCCATGTCGTGCAGGTTCGGGGCGAAAATCCTGGCGTCCTCGTATATGGTGCGGTCCTGGATGATGACATCGTCTGTCTTGGAGATGTCCACCACATCCTTGAAACGCTTGTTCAGGAAATACACCTGGAGATTGAATGACCACCTGCTCATATCCTCATAGAAATCCGAGAGATATGGATTGAAATCGACAGACTCGTACTTAGGCGTCCATCCGTACCTCGCAGCGAGCATCCTTGTCAATGTGGTCTTGCCGCTGCCGATGTTTCCTGCTATTGCGATATGCATAATATGATGAATTTTATATTAATCTAAAAAGTAACAATTCACAAAAATAACAATTTAATGCTGCATCATTGCATTTTTCATTCGCGTTTCGCCAAAAATATGATGAAATCACCCCAAAATTTCCGTTCCGGTGTCTTTTGCGGGACATTCGCCACTTAAATTTCAGCGTCCGGGTGACGAACGTTATTTTTGCTTCCGCCATGACGGAAAAGACACGTCAGCAATTACGTAAACAATAGGAACATGGAGACATATAAAGGAAACATTCTGGCCATTGACACAGGCAGCACGACCACGAAAATCGGTTATTTCCGCGACGGAGTCCAGGTATTCGACGAGAAACTGGTCCACAGTCCGGAAGAGTTAGGCAGATATGCCAATGTCATGGACCAGGACAAGCTGAGGAGGGATGCAGTCACAGGATTCCTCTCCACGAAGGGAATTGACATCACTGAAATCGACATAATAATGGCAAGGGGCGGGCTCTTCGCTCCGGTCAGGACCGGCATCTACAAGGTAAACAGGGACATGCGCGACGTCCTGCTCACCTGCAGGGACGGAACCCACGCCTGCAACCTGAGCGCCGTGATAGCCGATGACATATCCGAGGAAATCAACGAACTGAGATCGGAGAAAGGGCTCAGTTCCCCGTTCGGAGCATGCCACGCATATATCGCCGATCCTCCGATGGCCGACGAAATGCTGCCTGAATGTCGTCTGGGAGGCATCCCGGAGTTCCCGAGAAGGGCATTCTTCCATGCCCTGAACTCCCGAGCCACCGTGAAACAGTATCTGCGCGACCACGGGCACGAGGAAAACGACATCACCGCGATTGTAGCCCACATGGGAGGTGGAATCACCGTCACATTGCACAGGAACGGCATGGTGATAGATACGAACAACGGCCTCGGAGGGGACGGTCCTTTCACTCCTGAGCGTGCCGGCACCTGCCCGGCCTTCCCGCTGATCGAGATGTGTTTCAGCGGACAGTACACCGAGGTAGAGGTCAAGAAAAAAGTCCTCGGACAGGGTGGAGCCATGGCCTATTTCGGCACGAATGACCTCGGGGAGATCGAGAAACGCGCCCTCGCAGGAGACAACAACTGCAACATCTTCATGAATGCGTTCAGCCTCAACGTGGCCAAACACATCGCCTCGGAGGCCGCCACGGTTTACGGAAAGGTGGACGTCATCCTGCTTACCGGAGGAATAGCCTACAGCCGGATGGTGACTGACGCCATTCGGGAGAGGGTGAAATTCATCGCCCCGGTGGAGGTCTATGCCGGAGAACACGAGCTCAAGAGCCTGGCAGAGAACGGCTACAATGTACTTTCGGGCAACGTTGCCGTGCACCGTTACGACAAGAATGCCATTGTGCAGGACTGAGTCAGGACTACAGCGAGAGCTCGGCGCCACGGTAGAAGTCGAGCAGTTTCACCTGGAAAATATGCTCGTAACGCGCCTGGGCAAGGTCAGACTGCGCCTTCATCAGGTTGTTCCTCGATTCGTTGAACTCAGTGATTCCGGCCTTACCGTTTTCATATTTCGCAGACACGAGTTCGAAGGAACTTTCGGCGCTCGCCAATGCGTCCCGGCAGCTAGCAAGCTTGCTTTCCGCAGCGACGGCATTGTACCAGGCCTGCTGAATTTCCTTGTACAGGCTCTTTTTGGCCGATTCCAGCTGGACTAGCTGGAGGGAGCGGGAAATCTGGGCCGACCTCACGGAATTCCGGGTGGACAGTTTCGCGAAAATCGGGATATTCAGGGACAACCCCACGTACTGGCTGAAATTGTTCTTGAACTGGTCCCAGAATCTTGCGGCATCATAACCGGATGACTTATAAGCATTTGACCCAATACCTCCATTGAGAGTGAGGGACGGGTAGAATGCACTCTTGGCAATCCCGATGTTCATGTCGGCGGCATCAAGCCTGATCTGCTCGGCCCTTATAGCCGGCCTCCGTCCTTCCGCCTCTGCATATATCTCCTCAGGTCCGCAGACAGGAAGAGGCTGGACAGCGTCCACTTCAGGAATCACTATCCCGAATCCTTCCGGAGAAGGCAGCTCGAGAAGCTGGGTCAGGTCAAGTTTCGCAAGTTTCAATGCATTGTCGGCCTGGGTCTGAGTCAGCCGGCTCTGTCCGAGAGAAGCCTCCTGCTGGGCCACCTCGGCGGCGCTGGCCTTGCCGTTCTCAAACATTGCCTTGAGACGTTCCAGCTGGGCTGCATCGATTTCCACCTGCCTTCTGGCCACTTCAAGTATCTCCATGTCATAGAGGATCTGGACATATGCCCGGGTCACGGACACGCGGATGTCATCCTTGGCTTTCTCGAGGTCAGCCGTGGCGGCTTCCAGATTGAGTGCATCAAGCTTGATGGTCTTGTTGACACGCATTCCGTTGAAAACGTTGATGGATGATCCCAGTGAAAGAGAGGTGCTGGATGTATTGGTGTTCACGTAGGTATTGGACTCGCCCAGACCTCGGCCGAAGGAAAAATTCTGGCCCGCCCCGGCTGAAAGGTCCGGCAGACGGCTCGCTTTCGCAGTATTCAGGTCAATTGTCCTCTGGTCGCGGTTCAGTTCCTGGCTCCTGACGGTAAGATTGTTCTCCACGGCATGGTCAATGCAGCGGCGCAGGTCCCACAGGCCGTCTTCCTGGGCCACGGCCGGCAACGTCACGGACATTGCAGCCGCCAGAACCGCCAGACATGTTCTATTTTTATTCATAAGTCGCTGTTCTACTTGGATTTATATATACGGTTACCACGGAGTTTGTCATCCGCTGCCACGCCTTCCCTGACCTCGATGTTGATACCGTCACTGAGTCCGGTGACAATCTGGCGGCGGGCATAAGTGCTGTCGCTGCCCATCACATAGACGAAGACCGAATCACCCGAGAATTCCAATGTACTTTCCGGCACCGCAAGAACGCTGTCGGCGGATTCGAGGACAATTTTGGCATTTGCGCTATAACCGGAACGTATCCTTGCATTGCCCGGGACATTCACCGCAGCCTTGATCTGGAACTCGTTGGTCCCGTTGTTTTCAACAGCCTTCGGGGCGATATATTCGAGCACGGCGTCGAACGAGAGGTCCTGCAGCGCGCCTATGGTAATCTGCATGTTCATGCCTTCATCAAGCCTGCCGACTTCCGTCTCGTCGATTTTCCCGTCGAAGATGAGGTCGTTCATGTCGGCCACTATCGCGATGGTCGTTCCGTCATTGAAGGTATTGCTCTGTATCACTGAGTTACCGACTTTGACAGGGACATCCAGGACAAGTCCGGAAATGGTGGAGCGGATGAGGGTGGAGCTTGAATTGGCATTGCTCCGGGACACTCCGTCACGGACCACCTCAAGGGCGTCAACCGCGGCGTCATACTCCTCCTTCGCCTGGTCGCGTGCCTGCTTTACCTTGTCATACTCCTCCCTGCTGACCAGCTGCCTGTCATAGAGGGCCTGCTCCCGTTCCAGTTCGACAACTGCCTGGTTCAGATTGATTTCCGCAAGGCGGACACGGCTCTGGGCCGAACTGAGCGATCCCATCTCAGGAATTACCTTCACCTTGGCGATTACTTCTCCCTCCCTGACGGACTCTCCGGCCTCCTTGTAGAGTTCGGTGATGATGCCGCTGATCTGAGGCTTGATATTGATTTCGTCACGTGGCACAATCTTGCCGGTGACGACAGTAGTCTTCCGGATATCCGTCACCGTCGGACGGAGCTGCTCATAACGAATCTCCTCCGGGCGTGACTTCCTGTAAAGGAAAACGAACATGCCGACAAAAACGATGACGAACAATGCCAGCATCAGTACTTTACCGTATTTTTTCATATCTAATAAATTTTATTTGTTCGGAATAATTCATCTATTCATCTCTCATTGCGTCCACCGGCTTGATGGACATCGCGCGCATTGCTGGAGCAAGTCCGGCCGCGACACCGAGCACTGCCAGCACCGAGGCTGCCAGGACCGCTGTTCCGAAACTCACCTGGAAACTGTAGTCCAGGCCTCCAGACGCAGCCCCGATGTCCACGAGTGACAGGAGCAGGACGGTGAACATTATACCTATCGCCCCCGCTCCGAGGGTCAGGATGATGCTTTCGGAAATAATCTGTCCGAGAATCATTTTCGGGGTGGCGCCTATCGCCCTGCGGATACCTATCTCGGTCGTGCGTTCCTTGACAGTAACCATCATGATATTGGATACGCCTACCGCACCTGCGAGCAGGGTACCGAGACCCACCAGCCATATCAGCACATTCAGGCCCTTGAAAAGACTGTCCACCATCGAATACATCTTCTGTGCGTTGACTATGACCAATGCTGACTTGTCCTGGGGAGCTACGTAATGCTTCCTGTACAATGCCTGCCTGACAACTTCCTGGACTTCAGAAGACTCTGCTTCGGGTCTCACCGTCATGGCCATCAGTTCCACCCTGTCACCCCTGTTGTAGGCCGCCTGCAGCACATTTATCGGTATGACAATGCTCTCGTCCGTTCCTCCGTTGATGTTCATGCTCGTCTTCGAGACATTCAGTCCGATCACCTCGTAATACGCTCCGTCCACCTTGATGAACTTGCCGCAAGGATCTCCTCCCTCCGGGAAAAGGTTCTCGTACACCCTCTTGCCGATGACACAGACCTTGCGTTTCTGGATAATGTCCATGGGACTCAGGTAGCGGCCGTACTTCATCTGCGGAGTCTCGATGAGGGCATAGTCAGGATTCAACCCCTTGAGGATGGACCTGTAGCTGTTCTCTCCGTACATTGCGGTCTTTCCCCAGAAAGATTCCATCGGGCAGACCACTTCCAGTTCCGGTACCACATTTTTCAGATATTCCACATCGGACATCCTGCAAGTCCACCATCTGCCGCGCTTGAATCCCTTGTATGGTTTGTAGTCAGATTGGGACCTATGATTACGGAATTCGTGGCGAATCCGTCAAAATTGTCGCTGAGTATGTTCTTCAGGCCCTTGCCTCCCCCGTTCATTGCCATCAGCATGAAGATGCCCCAGAAAATTCCGAAGCCGGTAAGAAGCGTGCGGCTCTTGTTCCTGGACAATGTATCCAGGATTTCCTTCAGCCCGTCCAAGTCAAACATTTTCATGATTCCTCCGCTTTAATCTTTCCTGAGCGCTTCCACCGGACGCACCCTCGATGCCTTTACGGCAGGGATGAGACCTGCGATTGTTCCCGCCACCGCTATTAGGATCACCGCCTCGAATGCGATGGACATGTCCACTCCCGGATTCTTGAACATATATATCTGCGTAAATCCGACATCTATCGGACTATGACCTATCGTGATGTCCATCAGGTAATTGGCCCCGAGGCCCATCAGCATTCCGAGCAGTCCGAAGACAGCAGTCACGAGCACGCTTTCCACCACTATCAGCTTCATTATCGCCCATGGTGTGGCTCCGAGCGCCTTCCTGACACCGAATTCCTGGATGCGTTCCTTGACCGTGATGAGCATGATGTTGGACACTCCCACGATTCCGCTCAGGAGAGTGAAGATTCCCAATATCCACAGGGCGAGCTGCATTATTTTCACGGCTTTCTTCATCTGCATGTTGCCGCTCATTGTATTGTGGACGTAGAATGTCCTCTTGTCTTCCGGGGCAGCCCTGTGGCGGGCATTCATCGCCCTCTTGTATTCATCCTCGAACCTGTCGTTGTCCTCATCGGTCTCCAGGCCATGGAATGAGAATGAGAGGTTGCTGAACCATGTCCAGCCGGATCGTACGGCGCTCATTGTCGTAATCGGGATGAAGACATCGGATTCCCCGCCCATGCTTTCCTCTTTCTCAATGATTCCCACCACCTGGTACATGTGGCCGGAGACATTGACGTATTTTCCGAGCAGTTTGGTATATTCAGGGTCATCTCCGAGAAGGCTCTCGGCAGTATTGGAATAGACCACCATGGTGCGGCGTTTCTCCTTGAGGTCCAGTTCATTGAGGAAGCGGCCGGCAAGGAGTTTCTGCCCCTGTATCTTGAAGGTAAGCGGTGCGATTCCGGACATGGTGACGGACACGGACTCTTTTCCGAATGAAACAGTATCGGAATACACTATGCGTGCCGTGACATCTTCCACCACATCGCTGAATCTTGTTGCCGTATAGTCGATGTCGCCTATGTCAAGCTTCATGCTGGAGTACTCCTTCATTCCGTCGTAAGGGATGCTCCTGTATCCGGGCCATACGACAATGACGTTGGTGAGGACATCCCCGGAATTGTTCATCATCGCATTCAGCAGTCCGTTGCCGGCACCGAGCAGGGCAATAATCATGAACAGGCCCCAGCTCACGGCAAAGCCGGTCAGGACAGTACGCAACTTGTTGCGCCTGAGCGAACTCCATATTTCATTCAGGATTTCCATAGGGCGTCATTTCATGATGGTCCTCTCTCCGAACGGGGAAGAATCGTGGTGGGTATTGACTGTGACGGATCCGATCTGGCCGTCCTTGATGTGTATAATCTTATCGGTGGAATTTGCCACTCCGCTCTCGTGGGTCACGACTATGATCGTCACTCCGGAATCCCGGTTCAGGCTGCCGAGGAGTTCCATCACCTCAAGGCTGGTCTTGGAGTCAAGTGCTCCGGTAGGCTCATCGGCAAGGATGATGCGGGGGTTCGTGATAAGGGCCCTGGCGATTGCGACTCGCTGTTTCTGGCCTCCGGAAAGTTCGTTGGGATAATGTGACGCCCATGCTCCGAGGCCGAGTCTTTCGAGATATTCCATGGCCTTGCGGTGGCGTTCCTTGCGGGATACTCCCTGATAGAAAAGAGGCAGCTCGACGTTCTCGACGGCCGTTTTGAACTGTATCAGGTTGAATGACTGGAAGATGAAGCCGATGGTCCTGTTGCGGTAACGGGCGGCTTCGGTCTCGGACAGGTCCTTTATCAGTTTGCCGTCAAGGTAATATTCTCCGGTATCGTAATTATCCAGAATTCCGAGGATGTTCAACAATGTGGATTTCCCCGAACCGGAAGCTCCCATTATGGAGACATATTCTCCCTCCCCTATCTCAAGGTCAATACCCTTAAGCACGTGGAGAGGCTGTCCGTTGTTGTATGTCTTATTGACATTATGGAGTTCTATCAGGCTCATATTCAATAGGTTTCTTTTGGTCTACACCGCACTTTATGCGTGTATTAGTTTATTAATACACTGCAAAGATATATCTATTTTTACAATATGCAATAGATATGCCTGAAAATTTTTGATTTTTGACTATACGCAGGAATGCCTGCCATATCCGAATCTCATGTCGGGATATGACAGGCATTTCAGTTTATTCCGCGCAAATTACAGTCTCTCGAGATGGAGAACCATGTCGGAAGCGCTTGAAGCGTCAGCTACAGAAGCCTTCACGGCTGTGGCCGAGAATACTGTGATCTCCTTGTCCTGAGGAAGTTCAAGCTCAGTAGCACCGGCTGCAACCGGCACGAAGATACGGTACATATAGGTATGTACATAAGCCTCGTTCCTGGTCCTGGAATCGTGACGGTGACCGCCGACGTATGCTACCTGGGCATCCTTGAGGAATGCCTTGTAGTCATCCCAGTTCGCTCCGCCGAAGAATCCTGAATAGTATGGAACGTTCACCTCGACAGGAGTACCGGCATTGAATACGGCGGTCTTGTCGTTCTCGGAAGCGGCCACGAGGAGGTAAACTCCTGTGCATCCTTCAGGAAGGGCTATCCTCTGTCCCTCTGAAGCGACTGCATTCCTGAGGTCGGCTGTACCGAATGTGAACGGAACTCCAGCGAATACGAAATTGTCAGGAATCTGCTCTGCTGCATAGGAATGCCATTCGTTGTCCATGTGTCCGAAAGCGCTGAATGCATCGGAGGAGATGGCCACCTTGTTGTAAGGAAGCTCGACAGGGATATATTCGTTGCGGGAAGCCTTTGAAGGGCAGGATGCGAGACGTACCCTGTATGTGGCAGGAGCGAAGCCTCCTACCTTGACCTCAAGAGCTGAGCCGTTGAATGAAGCATTGCCCTTGCGCTCCTCGATACCGTTTGTCTCCTCTGCGTAAACGATGCTTGAAGCGAAGTTCACGCTGCCGGAAGACTCCTTGCCTGAAAGCTCATATACACGGACGATATATCCGTCACCGTCCTCGGCCTTCTTGAAGGCACGTACACGGATGTTGTCGGAATCAGTACCCAGCATTGAGAATGTTTTGCCGAGGGAGCCGGCATGGGAAGGAACAGTGAAGGCAGCCTTGCGCTGGTTCAGCTTGTCGGAATCGAGAGCTGCCTTTCCTGCGTCGAGTGCGCCCTTGTGTCCAACGATGGAATATGTGAACTCGTGAGGTGCGATGTCGAGGGTCTTCTCATTGCCGTATCCGCGGTCTGCCGTAGGGGTATGGAGCAATGTCAGGCGGAGAGTCCTGTCATCCGGCTTGTCCCAGCCGTAGCGGCCGTCATTCATGATGGTAACGCCGTATGATCCGTCCTCAGCTGTAAGGTCAGCCCACTGCTGGGCAGGGACTTCGTAGGCGATGTCGGTATTGTTTCCGCGTCGGATATGTCCGAGACCGAGGTCGTATGATGCCTCAGGAGCATTGAATGAAACAGGGAATGCTGCCTTGAGGAGAGTGCGGTGAGAACGCCAGTCAACATGGTTGCGGATGTCGATGCGGTCGTCAGCAGCTCCGTCATAAAGGGTGATGTACTGTGTGAATACGGACTCGCCGTAACGTCTCTCGACCTTGAGAGTACCCATGAGCGGGCCGGTCTCACCTGCTGAAATCTTGACGTCAGCATTGACCTTGACAGGCTTCTTGTCGATGACGGACTTGAGAATCTCCCATGCAGGCCAGTTGTCGGAAGTATTCTCCTCGAAAATCTGGTAGCCGAAAGCGCAGCCTTCTGCAACGAGTTCCTTGCCGTAACGCTTGTCAATGATGGAGCAGATGTCTCCGTCAGCTCCGACGGTGACCTTGTAGATGGAGTTCTCTATGGTGTTGCCAGATACCTTGACGGAAGAACGGCCGCGGGATGCTGACTTCACCGGACGGAAATCGAATATTGCAACGCCCATTGAAGGAACCTTGGCTGCAACTGCTACAACTGCATTGTCACCCTCGCGGGAAACAATCTGGGATTTCACGAGCCTTCCGTCAGGTCCATAAACCTGTACTCCGGAATACTGTACAGGGAGGTTGAAATTGACGAGGGCAACCTCGTTGTTGGAAGCTGTCACAGGGTTGAAAATGGCTACGGCAGTGCCCTTTGCCCTGGTATCCATCTGCTTGGAAAGGTCGGAGACGGATCCTGTGATGACTCCTGCGAACATGTTCTGTGAAAGCATCTGGTCGTTCCATGTGAACGGATATGCCTCGGTGATGCAGGTTCCCGGAAGGTCATCGTGGAACTGATGCCAGATGAAACGCCTGTAAGCGTCATTGATGGTATATTTCGGATAATCCACTGCTCCCGTCCAGTCAGCAATGGCAGCGATGCCTTCAGCTGCAAGTCCGAGCTGCTCGCTCCTGCGGTTCAGCATCTTGCAGTCGGTATTGGAGGTATAGCATCCGGTTCCGTGAACGTCCATGAGGAGTTCGCCGTTGAATACAGGGAGATTGTCCTTGTAAAGTTCGTCCTTGTAGTCATTGAAAATATCAATGGTGCTCGCGAACCTGAGTTCGTAGTTTTTGGAATTGGCAATGCTCTCGTTTATGGCCTTCACGGCAGCAGGGAGAGGTGATCCGCCCTGGTCACCGTGATGTCTTGATGACCTGGTACCGTAGTATCTCATTGCTGCCCCCACTGCAGAAGCGTCAACCTTGGCCTGGAGACCGCGATCTTCGGTGATGTCATGCTCAGGATTCCATCCGTACCCGCTTCCGTCAGGAACTGCAAGAATGCGGCTTCCGTCAATTCCTTCCCAGAGTCCGAACTCGAACGGGAACTTGGCTCCGCCCTCATAGAACGGCTTGTTCCTCCACTGGAGTTTCTGGGTATGGAAAGCAAAAACACCGCAATGTGAGGCAATCGTAGGAAGAGTGTAGCCGAAACCGAAGCAGTCAGGGAGCATGATGTCGTATGACTTGACTCCGAACTCCTCCTTGTAGAACTCCTCGGCGAGGAGGATGTTCTTGAAATTGGACTCGGCTGAAGGTACATTATAGTCGTTTGCATCCCATGATGCACCGGCAGGATACCAGCGGCCCTCCTGGACATATTTCTTGAGGGTCCTGTACTGGAGCGGATAATATTCCTTGGTCCAGTAATATTTCACTGCACCCTCGAAACTGAACTTATAGTCAGGATACTGCTCGAGCAGGGCGAAGTTCTGATACAGGGTGTTCGGGAGGAATTCCCTGATGGACTGCTGCACTGTCCATCTCCACTGGGTGTCGAAATGGGCATTGGCTGCCATGTAAACCTTCTTCCCAGGAGTTCCGTCCTGAGTCCGGGCCTGCGAGACAGGCATAGCGGCGGCAAGCATGACGGCAAGCGCGGCTGTTGCTTTGACGAAGTTTAACATAATTTATACTGTTTATTGATTAATTTCAAAAGTGTTGCAATTTAACACTTTTATTCAGTCCCTGCAAGTCCTGCAGGACTTTCCGTATGTCATCCGCGCTTTTTCTTCCGGCTGAATACTGAGATGAGGAGGCTTCCGAGGATTCCGGCGGAAAGAGAGCCTACAAGGACAGCTATCTTGCCGAGCGACCTGAGATGCGAGGTAATATCAGGTGTCAGGTCCGTGAATGACAGGGTGTCCACGAAAATGGACATGGTGAACCCGATTCCTCCGAGGCAGGCCACGGCGAACAACATTTTCCATGACGCACCTTCCGGCATTGCCCCGATTTTCAGCTTGATGGCAATCCAGCTGGCGACGGTGATGCCCAACGGTTTGCCAATGAGCAATCCGAAGAAGACACCCAGACCTACAGAGCCGAGGGCCGGTGAATACTGGAATATATTGAAGTAGCTCGGGTCCAGAATCTCTACGCCGGCATTAGCCAGGGCGAATATCGGCATTATCACGAAATTGACCCACGGGCTCAGGGCATGCTCCATCCTGTAGCTCATGCCGACCGTACCTTCTGCTATGTGGCTGATGTTCCTGAGGCAAGTGCGCTGGTTCAGGTTCGGGAAATGCTCCTCGTTCTCATATTTGTGCATGAGTTTCTGGTAGGCGTCGCACTTCTTGTTGAAATACGATTGCGAGAATCGGGCGTCCATAGGAATCATCATGGCCATCACCACTCCGGACATCGTGGCATGGATTCCGGCATAATAGAACAGAAACCAGACCACTATGAGAGGGACAATATAGAATACTATACGTTTCTCCCCCGCCCTGTTCAGGAGATAGGCGAAGGCGATAACTGCCAATGCAATGAGTATCAGATTGATATTCACGTCCCCACCGTAGAAGAATGCCACCACTAGTATCGCCCCGAGGTCGTCGGCTATGGCGAGTGCCGTGAGGAACACCTTCAGCGAGAGCGGGACACGGTCCCCCATTATGGACATAATTCCCATCGCGAAGGCTATGTCGGTGGCAGTCGGGATACCCCAGCCGGTGGCAGCTGCAGTCCCTCCGTTCACGAGAGCATAAATGAGGGCCGGCATTGCCATTCCGCCTGCCGCTGCAATAACTGGGAGGACAGCTTTCTTTACCGTGCAGAGCTGCCCGCAGGTTATCTCCCTCTTGATCTCGAGACCGACCGTGAAGAAGAAGACCACCATGAGAATGTCGTTGATGAACTTCTCCACAGTCATTCCTTTAGGGAAAACCCAGTCTATGGAACGAAATCCGTCGGCATCGGCCGGACTCTGGATGGATATCGTCAGGCTGGTGTGCAGGAATGCATTGTAATAATCCCTTGTAAACGGCAAGTTCGCGAGCAACATTGCTACAATCACACAGAGGAGCAGAAGTCCTCCGGCAGCCCACGGCTTGCTGAACAGGCGGTAGCGCCCTTTTTCAAACAGATGATACTGTTTTGCAATCGAATACGTCGGTATTATGTTCATGTCTTAATCTGTTCGGCAGGCAGGAAGCCGTCCGGCCTCCGGATGCCCTGGTCATACGGAACACAAAAATAGTAAATTAAATGTTCATTGCCAAGGCAACCGGGACCAAAATCGGAGGTCATCTTATGGTTGACAGATATTTGAGAGTCTGCTCGCGGCGCTCCGCCATCCGGATCCTCCAGACAAGTTCCTGAACCGGCACGGCCTCGAATGTCTTTCCTGCAGCATTCAGGCACGCAAGGGCTGCCGAAGCCCCTTTCCGGCCGTCGAATGTGCTCCATGCATGGACGCATACCAGATCGTGGGTCAGGCCGTCGGCAAGAGTCTTCATCCTCACGCCAATTTCCTGAGGACTCCCCTGACCGGGGGCATCGGAACCTCTCCAAAGGGAATATCCGGCAGTCACCACAGGAATGTCGTAACCTTCCTTGTTCGTGACCCAGAGCACCTTGCCGCCACCTCCGTTGTACGGGCTGTATTGTATGACCACGATGCCCTCAAGCTGGTCATTGGCTTCTGCGAATGCCCTGTAAGCCTCCATGGAAGCCTCGCTGTCCACGTCTTCGGCTATAAGATGCAACACCTTGAGCCTGTGAGCCCTCATGGCTGAAGCAGTCCGTTCCGCAAGCAGGCGGAGGCCGAAGGCGCGGTCAGACTTCGAGGCATAATTGTCCACATAGAAATATCCTCCGCCGAAGCATTCCATCAGGTTTCCCGGAACCTGTTGCGAGGCAAGAAGATGGTCTTCATGGACCGGGGCAAGCTGTTCGAGAGCCTGCGAGCACAGGCCAAAGCTGAATTTCACGGAAGGGACTGAAGGCTCGGAGTAGAATTCCTCGTCAAAGCCGTTCATGACCCATTGGTAATTGTCCCCGTCGCTCAGGAAAAAGGATACGTAATGAGCCGGTTTCGTATAATCTATATCCCTTGGATTCAATACCTTGGCGAGTGCAGGAGAATGAGAGCGGGCTCCGGCGGAGGTCAATGTGTGGTTGTAGCTCCAGTCGGCGGCCAGCATGAGCTTCCCGGCTGCTGAGATTCTCGAAACAAACACGTCTTCTCCGGAAGCGCTCTCCCATCCGAGAACGGAAGCGCCCGGTTCAAGCCATGCCAGGACCTCATCCATGAGAGCCGTGTTGGTACCTCCTGAGGAAGTACCGTTCTTCTTGTTGAGATTCAGGACGAAAAGCGAGTTGCTCACGGCATATTCCCGGAGTTCTCCGGTCTGCACCGGCATCAGGACAAGGGCCTTGTTGCTGCATCTGTCCCTGAACTCGTGCCACGCATCCTCGGTGGATTTCCGTGTTGCGTCGTATTTCATTTCCATCCCGAGGCCGTCGAAATAGGTCTTGTCCCTTACGTCCACTATGATGGAATTGAAGACGTGCGAGGCCACGGAAGCTGCCACGGCGCTTTCCGGATTGCCCTCTACATCGCAGAGGACATATCCGTCCACAAGGTCGCGTACATTCACGCGCTGCCCCTCGTAGTCGCCGTAGTCCTTGGAAATCAGTTGGATACCGGTCTGCCGTCCGATTTCCGGCCCGAGCGTGGCCTTGACCCTGGAATACGGGGCCTGTGAGTCCTCGAGCCAGATACCCACATTGGTCCTGCCTTCGGCAAGAGCCCTGTTCACAAGTCCGGCGAGGGACTGGCAGAGCAGATGGTACTGCAGGCCGCGCGTCCTTTCCGAAAGTCCGAGGGAATTCCTGTCGGACCGGTCGGCTATGTCGACACAGGTCCAGTGCATTACGGGGCGAACGGGCATTTCCGGCATGCTGAACCTGCCAGCGTCCGGGGAAGAATCATATAAATCATTGTAAGCCACGGCTTCCGGCGATGATTCAGGTACCGTGACATCGATACGTCCAGGGAGAGTCCCGTCGGTGGAGGAACAGTCCCCGTTCTCACCGCCGGTTATTGCCGGACCTCCCTTCTCTCCGCTTCCGCATGACAGCAGGGCGGAAAGAACAAGAGCGGCAGGGATATGCCTTGCCGCTCCTGTCTTATTGAAAATTTTTCTCATTTTATTCTTTTGAGAATGAATATGGCATGTCCTCTTCAGCCGTACCGCGTGATGTCTGAGGCTTGTCAGTCATGTTGAAGACAATGGACGCTCCGCTCCTGAGTTCGTCGAACGTGACATAGTTGCGTGTGACAGTCTTGCCGTCAATCGTCATGGACTTGATGTAATAGTTCTCGTCAGAATTGTCCGGTGCCGTAATCCTGAGAGTCTTTCTTCCAGGCATGTCCACGGTCACCTCCTTGAACAGAGGAGTACCGACAGCATATTGTCCGGAAGCAGGGCATACAGGATAGAATCCGAGGGCCGAGAAAACATACCATGCGGATGTCTGGCCGTTGTCCTCGTCACCGCAATATCCGTCAGGAGCAGCGGTGTAGAACTTGTCCATCACTTCACGTACGCGGGCCTGGGCCTTCCATGGCTGTCCGCACCAGTCGTAGAGATAAATCATGTGCTGGATAGGCTGGTTGCCATGTGCATAATTGCCCATGTTCATTACCTGCATCTCCCTGATTTCATGGATGGTAGCCCCGTAGTAGCTGTCATCGAAATGAGGAGGTATGTCGAATACGGAATCCATCATTCCAGCGAAGCCTTCGTCACCGCCCATCAGGCTGATGAGGCCTGCAGGGTCATGGAATACCGACCAGGTGTAATGGAGGCTGTTGCCTTCCGTGAAGTCGCCGCCCCATTTGAGAGGGCTGAACGGTTCGGAGAAGGTACCGTCCTCGTTCCTGCCAACCATGAGCTTGTATTTTTCATTGTAGAGATTGCGGTAGTTCATGGCAGCCTTCCTGTACGGTTCGAGCTCGGCGTCGGACTTGCCGAGGGCCTTGCCGAATGTATAGATGCACCAGTCGTCGTATGCATATTCAAGGGTACGTGCAGCATTCTCGTTGATGCCTACGTTGCAAGGCACATATCCGAGCCTGTCATAATACTCCCAGCCGCGGCGTCCGGTGGAGCTGACCTGAGGATGGACTGAATGGGCTCCGGAAGTGACTGCCTCCCAGAGTTTCTCCGCATCATATCCGCGGATTCCGTTGATATATGCATCGGCAACGACTGAAGCGGAATTGTTCCCGACCATGCATCCCCTGTGACCGGGACTGGCCCACTCAGGCAGGAATCCGCTCTCGAGATATGCGTTCACGAGACCTTCCTGCACTTTCACGCTCTGCTCAGGATAAATCAGGTTCATGAGCGGGAAGAGGCTTCTGAAGGTGTCCCAGAATCCGGTGTCGGTAGTCATGTAGCCCGGGAGGACTTCTCCGTTGTAAGGGCTGTAATGTACTCTCTCTCCTGCAGCATTGATCTCCGAGAGATCGCGAGGGAAGAGAAGGGCCCTGTATAGGCATGAGTAGAACGTGCGCACACGGTCAATGTCGGAGTCGTTCACGCGGATACGTCCGAGAACCTCGTTCCATCTGTCACGGCAGGCAGTCTTGACATCCTCGAAGGACTTGCCGTCAAGTTCCCTGAGATTGAGCTCTGCCTGATCGAGGCTTATGAATGAAGAAGCCACCTTGAGATTGACCTGCTGGCCTCTTGCGGTCTTGAAGCCGACCATTGCGAGGGCATGATCAGAAGTAACTTCATCCTTGCCTGTGAGCTTGTCTCCGTCGGCAGTCCCGACACTTGTGAAAGGAGTGTCGGAAACTATCACGAACCAGTTCCTGAAATTCCCAGGCACGCCGCCGTGGTTGTTGGTGGCATAGCCCACTATCATGTTTTTCTCAGGAATGACCTTGACATGGGAACCTCCCTTGTAGGCGTCGATGACGAGATAGGAGTTCTCCATCTCAGGATATGTCAGGCGGAATGCGGCTGCACGCTCCGTAGGGGCAATTTCAGCAACTACGTCATGCTCTGCGAGATATACCCTGTAATAATACGGAGTGGCAATCTCGGCCTTGTGCGAGAACCAGCTTTCCCTCTCATTCTCGTTGAATACAGGTCCTGTGGTGACTGGCATGATGGAGAATGCGCCGTAATCATTGATCCACGGGCTCGGCTGATGTGTCTGCTTCAGGCCGCGGATTCTCGTGGCGGTGTACTGGTATGTCCATCCGTCTCCGTTCTTTCCTGTCTGCGGAGTCCAGAAATTCATGCCCCAAGGCATTGCTGTCGCCGGATAGGTGTTGCCGGCTGAAAGGGCATGGGTAGACTCGGTTCCGACGAGGGTGCTGACATAGGAAACGGGCTCGTCCATTGTCTGAGAAACCTGCCCGGCACTGCAGCAGGACATGCACAGCGCCGCACAGGCAAAAATAGCTAATATACTTCTATTCATGATTGAGATTATTTGTTTTCAAGCATTTTGATGAAGTAGCCGCCCACAACCGAACGCGCCTTGAAGCCACGGTAATGAGGCTTGTCCGTGAATACCCAGTCGGACATCGGCACGCGGTCCACAGTCTCGTTCTCGAACTTGTGTACAGGTGCTGTGAGAGCCTGGAAATCCTCCATCGTGTCAGCCATGGTCGCGGTCCACATTATCCAGTCAGTCTTGGTGTATGTCTCCCTCGAATCGAGCGGAAGACCGTACTCATTCTGCTTAGTGAGATAATATGCAATCTCCTTCTGCCTTACGGAGTCAGGGAAGATTCCAAGTCCGAGAAGCTTGTCCCATACCAGATTGTATTTCTGGCTCCATGTACCCGGCTTGTCGAACGTGAGGCGGTAATGTTCCCCGTCATCAGCCATCTCCATCCACTGTGAAGCAAGATTCCTTGCCTTGGCCGTATATTCTTCGGCGATATCCTTCTTTCCGAGCATGTCTGCCATGTAGCCGTATGAGGCAATGGCGAGAATGGCCTTGATGGAAAGGTTCGCATTGTGCGCGAAATGTCCGGCAAAATCATCCGTACAGAGCTGGTTCTCAGGGTCGAGGCCGAATTTCTCAAGATATTTCACCCATGTGGTGAGAGTCTCCCAATGCTTTGCGGCATAGTCGGCGTTGCCCTTGTAATGGCAGGTCGCCGCCGTGAGGGAAAGCATGTTGCCGGCTTCCTCGACAGGCATGTCCCCGCCGTAGGTCTGGCCGTTGGCAAGCGGATATGTTCCTACGTCGTGTGCCGGGAAAGGCTTGGTCCACCTGCCGCTCTCGCTGTAATAATAAATATGATTCATCAGTCCTTCTGCGAGATCCGGATTATAGAGGAGGAACAGAGGGGCCGAAGGATAGGTCACATCGACGGTTCCTATGGAGCCGTTGCTGTTGTTTTCCTTGGAAAGCCAGAGCAGGTCTCCCTCAGGAGATTTCACGAGCTTGTGGGCATGGATTGCCTGGCGGTATGCCAGGGCACAGAGCTCTGCATATTCACGTCCTCCGGCAGCGGTGGCATCCTGCATGAGCTTCCTGTCGAAAGCATAGCATCTAGCAATGAGTTGCTTCCATCCGGAAGCGGCAGCCTCGAACTGCTGTCCGATGGTGGAATTGCCGTCGGCATTCCAGTAAGGGCGGAGATTCTGCCCGAAATATTGGATGGAATATATGTCGTCATAGCCGATCATCACATAGCCTTCAGCCTTCTTCGCATTGCCGAGGCTTCTGGACAGCGCAAGGCGTGCGTTCTCGCCGGAAGTGCCGGCCTCAGACAGATTTCCACCGTCCTTGAAGAGGCCTCTGAGGTCCATTGCCTTTCCGACTCCGGCCTCGGTGCCTTCCTCGGATGCGGCGAGATAGAAATAACCCCAGTCAATGCGGAGGTCATCTCCCCTCTTGCCGAGAATATCCTGAGACTTGGTGCCGGCCTTGAGATATACCAGGCCGTTCTCCGCATAAGTCTCTGAAGTCGTCTCCTGCCAGGTCTTGTCCACGGCCCATTTCGGAGAAGCCTCGAAATAAACGGACACATCGTGGGATGCCCCGTCATTGGAAGCGGTCTCGTATGTGATGTAGTTCACCGGACGGCTCACGAGATCGAGGTCGTCGAGGAAAAGCGGCGCCGTGAAAGTGACCTTGAGGTCAACAGGGCCGCATGTGAAGGTGTAATGAGTCTGCATGGCCTGCACGTCGGCTGATTTCTGTACCGCAGTACGGGACAGCGCAGTCTGTGGCTCGGCCTGCATCTTGAGGCCGAAGTCCAGGATTGCCAGTCCTGCAGTGTTTTCGCAGGTCGCGGATATCACGTTCACACCCTGCTTCAATGCCTTCATGGCATCCTTTCCGAGAGGATGGAGGGCATCGTGGTTGCAGGTATTGCCGGTGTCGAGGACCTTAACGCCGTTTATATAGAATATGGCGCGGTCGTCATTGCTGTAGGAGAGATATACCTGGCGGTCCGAGAAATCGGCCGATACCTCTTCAGTACGTCTCACCCAGATGTCATGGGACTCCCAGAGAGTTCTTGCGGAACGGTCGTCAGGTGTTCCGAATGCGCCCGGGGACAATTTCCAAGACGCATCTTTGTAATCCGGAGCCGTCCAGTCACCCGAAGGCTTCTTCTCCGTGTAACGGCCGGTCCATTCAGATTCCTGGGCCGTAGGCACAATGGTCACGAGGTCAGTGTCCTCGATACCCATGAAACGATAGACTTCCCCGTCCACCTTCAGGGCTCCGATGAGAGGGAATTCCTTGCCCGTCCAATGCTGCACGCAGGAGGAGTAGAGTTCATTGCTCATCGACCATGCGCTGGTATATGGGTCGATGCTGACGAGAGGATAGGCCGGGGCCCTCAACGAGTTCTCAATGACCGTCGTATCTGTCCCGCAGGAAATTGCAACAGAAAGGGCGAGGGTTGCCGGTAATATTGATAAATGATTCATTTTCAATGTCTTTTTTCAGGTTTACCATGCGAATTCGACTTTCACTCCGTCAGGATCGTTGTCGAAACGGAGAAGATATGTATGGCTCGCCTCGTCCCAACAGTTATTGTCGAGGACATCGGAGCCGTTGACCTTCACGCTGACAGGAGCGGAAGGGAGAAGCACGCGGGATACATTCACCGTGGATAGAGGACTCTTGGCAACGTATGAGAATGTCTTGCCGGAAATGGTCTCGCTCTCCGCACGGCTTGCAGCAGCAAGTATCGCCGGCTTGTCAGCCTTCACTTTGGATACGTCGAAGAAAAGCCTCTGCGTGCCCGGAAGCACCTCGGTTTCAGTATATACAGGGAGTTCAGGGTCATAGAGGTCAATGTACATTCCCCCAAGTCTGAAAGGAGCGTCGCTGACACTCTCGTCAAGGACAGCCACGAGTTTGTAAGGGTCGCGGTCAAGGACGAAATTGTTCTTTTCCTCAATGTTTCCGTGAAGAGCCTTCACTGCTTCCACAAGGGCTGCGTCACCGCCCTCTTCAAGCACGAATTCCTTAGGATCCTGGCGTACGATGCACACCTTGCCTTTGCCGTAAGCATATTCCCCGGCCGCAGCCGCTGCTGGAATTCCCATGAGGGAGAAGAGATGGTCGGAAGCGGCGGCGTAGGTATTGCCGTCCTTGTTCCACCACTCGGAAACGGTCTGGAAAGGATCGTCATCACGTCCGGCATAAAGCAGGATTCCGCCTTTCTCCACCCACTCTGCAAGCTGGGTATGTGCCACAGGATCAAGAGGTTTCATATTGGAATAGGTCATAATGAGGACCTTGGTTCCGGCAAGTGCCTTTTCATAGCCGAGATTCTCGATATGCACAATGTTCACCGGAATACCCCTCTTGAGAAGCGGCATCGCCATTCCGTAGAAATTGGAAAGCTGCGGGTCGTCATAGCCTTCGTGGGTAGGGAACCTCTGGAACATGAGCGAATTGCCCATCATCACGCTGACTCCCCCGGAGCCGGAAACCCTGTTCCCTGAAAGCGGCATGTGCTGGAGGGCATTGACCATCACCTGCATCATTGTCGCATAGTCCGAAGGAATGCGGATCTTCTCGTCGGAGTCCTTGCTCTTGTTGTAGAGACCGGTATAGATGCGTTCAGGCCAAGGCATTATCTCATAGCTGTTTATCTGAGGATAGAGAAGCTGCGCCGTGAATGTGGCCTGATAGTTCCTGCGGTAGTCCTCCCAGTCACGTGGCCAGTCCTCGATAGGGTCCGTGAGGAACCATACCTTGCGGCCGGTAGGCTCAGTCATGGAAGCCATGCAGCCATATTCGAGGAATGCGGTCTCGAAGACACGTTCCTTCCTGACGCCGTTGAAATAATCCGGTTCCCTGGAGGTTCCGGTCCACACCTGGGCAATGTATCCGTCCACGCAAGGGAGGGATGCGAGACTCGCCTCTGGACTCACAATCTGCCACTGGGAATAATTCAACAGGGAATGTGTAGGAACATAACACTTGATGTCCATACCTTTCGTACGGCCATATTCCTTTGCATAGGTGAATGCCTCGTCGAGCGCCCTGTAATACAGATGGTATTTCAGCTTGCTGGACATGTATGTAGCCTCCGGGGACTCGTGCTGGGGTCTCCAGTCTGTACCGTAATATTCTTTCCATTCGCGCTTGAAAGCCTCGCTGTATCCGGAACGTGCCCAGAACTCCGGCTCCTCAAGATATATCGAAGTGATGCCGGCATCGATTACCCTCTTGATATGCTTCTCCTTGAAATACTTGAGATAGTTCTCGCTCGGAACGATATAAGGCACCATGTGCCCATGCCAAATGGTATCACCCTGGGCATTGACCTGACCTTCATCGAGATGCCACTGTCCGTCCCATTCGCCTGTAAAATAGTCCTGGTATCCTCCCCAGGCAATACCTGTCATGAAATCCACCTTGTAGCCGCGCTCTTTCCACGTGGCGATGCGGTGCTCGACGGAAGATTTACCCTGGTTTTTGTCGGATGGATTACCCCCGACGCCGTAAACCATCACGGCATCAGCACGGTTATCAATTTCAGGCATCCAGGCCCTGGAGGTCTGGAAAGTGGTCTTGGTGTCATCTGCAGTCTTGACGGGAGCTGCACATGATACGGCGGCCAGCATTGCAGCCAATATATTCAAGGTCTTCATAGTTACAGTCATTGTTCGCACAAACTTAATCAATTTTCTATACATATACAAACAGAAGCCCGAAACGGCGCCCTCTTTCTGTGGAGATCCGTTCCCGGCTTCTGTCTGATTGTCACGGAGTCAGCCTACGGAACATTCACTTCCACCACTTCGCTGTAGTTCCAGCGGCGTGTACCGCTTCCGCGAGGAGTGTCGTAATTGATCCTGGCAGCTGCCCTTATGAACACCTTGCGGCCTGAAGGAATCGTGCCGAGCGAGGTGATCGGAATCTCCTGTCCGAGACTTGCCTCGAATTTGTTTCCGCCGTATTCGATGGCGTTGGACCATCTCGTGTCACGTGCCCTGTAACCCATTGAGGAAGAATATCCTACAAAGAGCTGAATGTCAGTGACATTGGTAAAGTCGTCGGAATATCCGCCCATAGGTTCCACGAGTTCCTTGAATTTCTCAACGGAAACAGCACGCTGTACTTTCACGTTGGCCGTGATGACGCCGCCGGAAACCTGAGGCTCGCCCACAATCTCGACTTTCAGGAAAGGATATACCTGGAACTCGACCTCGGTGGTGCCTTTCACGTCCGTGGTGATGGACCCGTCGTAGATAGGAGTACCGTCGGAAGTCTCGCGGACGATAGGGATGAACGGACCGTCAACGCGGACATTGTAATTGCCCTTGAACACCTTGGTGTTTTGGAAGGTGCCGTCAGGACGGCAGTAGAAATCAGGATTGTGCTCCACATTGTCGCCATAGCTGAGCTCGGTCATCCTGACACGGATTCCCTCGCTTCCCTGATCCGTGAGGACAGGCTCGCCGGTGGCTACATCCACAACCTTGCCTTTGATGGTCTCGCTTGGCTCGTCATAGTTGTCGAGCTGGAAAAGCGAGCAGGAAGAGGCAGCTGCAATCGCTGCGACAATGGCTGATATTTTGAAAATATTGCGTTTCATGATTGTAAGATATTATCTGTTAGGCTGCTGGTCAATATACTTGCTCTTGGAAACTTCTCCTGAAGGGATTGCGAAGTAGTAATCGAGTACATTGTAGTTGAAGGTCTTCATGGATACCCACTGGTAGCTCTCGTCGAAGAAATACTTGCCGGTCTCGGAGCTGTAGAAAGGATAGAGACCCTTGAAGCGGAACTGGGTGCCGCTGCTGTAGAGCTTGGAATCCCGCTGCTCGCCCCAGAAACCGTCCCTGTTGTCCTCGTCAAGAACTCTCCAGCGGCGGAGGTCCCACTTGGTCTTGTGCTCGAAGGCAAGCTCCTTGCGGCGCTCCTTGCGGACAATGTCACGGGAGTCGTTGTTGCCGGCAAGGCTTCCTGAAAGAAGCTCTGCACCTGCACGCTCGCGGATGTCGTTGATGGCCTGTGTTGCGACCTGGAGCATATTGTCTCCCTCGACCGGTGAAGCCACACCTGCGATGGAAAGCTCCACTGCAGCCTCTGCGGCAGCGAGGAGGACGTCAGCATAACGCATCAGGATGAAAGGCTGGTCGGATTTGCCCTCGCCGATTTCCTCGGCAGGCTGGTCCTCGTTGAGATATTTCCTCAGATAGAGTCCGGTGAGGTTGCCCTCGCCGTTGTTGTAGAACGGACCGTTCTCGCCTGCAGCATTCATCTTCACGCCGTCAATCGTGACAGTCTCCTGGTTGGTTCCGGAGTTCGGGCTCAGGAAGAGAGTCTTGGAAGCTCCGTTGGATCCGGTGTAGATGTCGAGGTGCTGGTATTTGGTGTCAGCTGCTGAATAGGAGTAGTCCTTGAGGAGAGGCTTGATAGGGGCCGGGCCGGTGTAGATTCCGCCTCGGACCTCGATTTCCCTCTTCTTGTAAACGTCGCCAGGGAAGATGACGTATGCACGGAGACGAGGCTCTGCATTGGCGAAAAGATCCATCGGAGAGTCGAAGAGGAGGTAGTTGCCGGATGCATTGTCCTTGCCGTCGGTCACCCTGATGGTGTAGCCGTCGTCATATCTGTCGAATCCGTCGAAGAGCTCGATGAAGTCGAGGGAAGGGCATGAACCGGAGCAGAGAGGGGCCCTGAAGATAAATGGGGAGCAATATGCGTCGAGTCCGTGGGTCACGGTAGGATATTCATACTGCTTCACGAGAAGGTTCTCGGGGCTGGTGAGATCCTGCCACATTGCAACCATGTTCTTGTACTGGGCCTCCCTGTCACCTTTTACCCAGGATTTCTTGTAGAGGGAGTATTTGCCGGAGTTCATGACCTCGCGTGCAGCCTTGTAGGCCTCTGCGAACCATTTGTTCGAGCACTCCTGCCATTCGTTCTCGGCGAATCCCATGACGCGGACACCTGTCTTGGCACCCACTCCGGTGAGACGTCCGGAAACATTCTCGTTGTATTTTGCCACTGATCCTGCGTAGAGCATTGCCTCGGCCTTGAATGCGAGAGCGGCGAACTTGTTGGCAGTGCCGTCAAATGTCGGGGTTGCAGGAAGGAGGGAAACAGCCATGTCGAAATCTGCAAGTACCTGCTCCCAGGTCTCACGCTCTGAAGAACGAGGAACCTCGAGGGTCTCTGCATCTGCAGGATAGTCGATTTCCCTTGTCACGAGAGGAATACCTCCGAAACGGCAGGCCATCTTGTAGAATACGTATGCCCTCACGAAATAAGCCTGTCCGAGGAACTCGTTGTAGGCTACCTCTGCATAATTGTCCCTGTATGAAGGAAGGGTCTCGATGAGGTGGTTCGCATTGCGGAGAAGTTCAAAGGCGCGTCCCCAGTAAGGGGTATCCTCGTTGGTGAACGAAGTGCAGACTCCGTCACGGTCGAGAGCCTCGCCGGTCCCTTCGATTCCGAGGCTGGCGAGCCAGCCGTTCCAGTTGATTCCCCACTGTGCCATGTATTTGAATTCCTCCCACGGCATCTTGCTGTACAGAGTCGCCATGTAGATCGACATTCCGGCCTGGTTGGAGAGAAGGTCGTCATCGGTGACGGTGTTCTTCGGAGGAAGGTCCATCTCGGTGCATGAAACTGCGCTCACGATGACGGCCGCCATATATAATAATATCTTTTTCATACTCTTGTGCATTTTGTCCATTAGAATGAAAGGTTGAGACCGAATGTGTAGGTCTTGTTAAGAGGATACATACGTCCGAGGTCGCTGTCCGGATGCTCCGGGTCCACGAATTTCACCTTGGTGATGGTGAATGGATTGTATGCGTTGAAGAAGACTCTGATATTCATGTCCTTTGCCCAGTTGATCTGAGGGAAGGTGTAGCCGAGCTCGATGCTCTTCAGACGGAGGTAAGCGGTGCTTACGCGGTTGAACGAGGAGTTCTCCGAAGGATAGTGCCCGGTATATCCGTAGTAGCCGGAAACCCACTGTGTCTGAGGAGAATACGGATCAGCTGAAGGATCGGTAGGATGCCACCTGTCGAGATACTGCTTCAGAGTACCGCCGCCGTTGGAACCCCAGATGGAGTAGAGAGGCTCCCTGTAGGCCATCGAGCCGAGTGCTGATCCCTGGAGAAGGATGCTGAGGTCGATGCCCTTCCATCCGAAATCAAGGGCGAGGGAGTAGTTCAGCCAAGGAGTCTGGTCGAATGCATAAGGATGTTCGTCGAGGCTGTTGATCTCGCCGTCGCCGTTCCAGTCCTCATATTTGTAGTCTCCCGGAAGGGTGCTGCTCTCGTGATAGATGCCGTAGGACCAGATATCCTCCCAGCTCGTGAAGCGACCGTCACTGGTGTATCCGAACTGGACACCCTGGTAGCGGTTGTTCATATTGTCGTGACGCCATTTGTCATAAGAGTTGGCATATCCGCCGTTCTGCACGTATGTGAGATATTTCTGGCGGGTAATGGTTGCGATACCGGTAATGCCGTAAGAGAAGTCACCCACGTGGTTCTTGTGCGAAATCTGGAGCTCGAGACCCATGTGGCTGTCGCTGTTCACGTTCTCGACTGAAGGAGATGCACCGACAACGGTAGGAAGATCTGAGCTGCGCTGCCCGAACAGGCCGGTCCTCTTCCTGTGGAAGTAATCGAAGGTAATGCCGAGCATTCCGTTCCATGCCTCGAAGTCAACTCCGATATTGAAGGTCTTGGAGGTGTACCAGGTAATGTTCGTGTTCGGAAGAGGCTGGTTGGCGACGCCGAACACAAAAGATCCGTTTAGGTAGTAGCCAGGGGCGTATTGGTTGTAATAACCGTTTTCTGCATTTCCGGAAGTTGCAGGATAGGTATATCCGCTGATCCATTCATAATTGAGACCGCTGTCGTCTCCGAGCTCACCGTAGCTGGCACGGATTTTCAGCTGATTGATGAAGTTCAGACCTGCGCAATTCTTGAAGAAAGGCTCCTGTGAGATGCGCCATCCTGCGGAAACTGAAGGGAAGAATCCCCACTGGTGTCCCTGTGCGAATTTGGACGAGCCGTCATAACGGAACTGGGCCTCGATGAGATATCTGTCATCGTATGAGTAGTTGAGCCTTCCGATGAGAGCCTCGTATCCGAGTTCGTAGAACTGGCCGATGGATGAATCCATTCCGACAACCTGGTTGTCGCTCGAAAGGGCGGTGAAATAAGGAGAGCCGAAAGCGAGGTCACCGTAAGCGAAGTAATTGCTTCCGCGGCGTTTCTGCACCTCCCATCCGAGGGTCGCTCCGACCTCATGCTTGGAGGCGAATGTCCTGTTGTAGTTGAACACTACCTGGGAAAGGGTCTGCCATTTGCTGTAAGTGTCCTTGCGGAGGTTGTTAGGGGAGCTGTCGGCAAAGAGTTTCTGCTCATACTCGCCGGTAACGCTATTCTTCGCGTAGAGGTAATATTCCTTGCGGAAAGCCTCATTGTCGTCCTGGCGGTAGTCGTAGCTGAACATTCCCTTGAGCTTCAGTCCCTGGAGCTGCTTGACGGCCGTTCCGAAATCATATTCGAGGGAAGCTGCGAGAGTGACGTTCTTCTGCTCGTAAGTCCTGTATCCGGAAATGTCGGAGGTCATCATTGCCACGGTGTTCTGCTCGAGGTCGAGACCGTCGTAGTTGAGCATCGTGTTGGCATCGTCCGCATAGGCAGGATAGAGCACGCCCTGTTTCCAGTAGTTCCTGATGATGTTCACGGAACTTGTATAAGGAGTGTGCCTCTTGTCCTGGAGGGCTGACACATTCAGATTGAAATGAAGGCCCTTGAGCACCTCTGCGGTGAGGTTTGCCCTGAGGTTGTATTTGTTGTAGTTCAGGTCACCGGACTTGAAGAAACCTTCCTGATAGATGTAGCCCATTGACACGTAGTACTGAACCCTCTCGGAACCTCCGCTGATGCTCAGGTCGTGCTGGGTCTGCGGAGCGGTGTTGGCAATCACGAGGCTGTTCCAGTCGGTCTCGCGGCGGGTGCCATTCCTGAAGGCCTCGAAATCAGCCTCGGAATATACGATGTTGCCGCCGGTCAGTTTGTTCATTGACTGCTCGTTGTAGATAGTCATCGCATCGTATGCATTCATCAGCTCAGGCATCTTGGAAGGGGTCTGGATGGTGTATGAACCATTGTAGGCCACCTTCGCCTTGCCTTCCTGGCCCTTCTTGGTGCTGACGAGGATTACTCCGTTCGCACCACGGACACCGTAGATGGCTGCCGATGCGTCCTTCAGGACTGACACGTTTTCGATATCTTCAGGAGTAAGTCTCTGGAAATCAGATACTGTACGCGGGACTCCGTCGATTACGACGAGCGGGGCACCGAGTCCTCGGATATCCATGTTGGCGCTGTAGGTTCCCGGCTCTGCACTGGTCTGCCATACACGCACGCCCGGCACACGTCCGGTAAGCATGTTCTGGGGGTTCTCGGTCTTGGTCTTCATGAGTTCCCCGGAATTGATTCCGGCCACGGCGCCTGTAAGGGATCCCCTTTTCTGGGTACCGTATCCTACGACAACGACGCTTTCAAGGAAGTTCGAGTCATCCGTGAGCACCACGTTGATTACCGTGCGCCCGTTAACGTTTACTTCCTGCGAAGTCATTCCTATGCAGGAGAATTCAAGAACAGCATCGGAAGGTACCGTGATGGTGTACTTGCCGTCGATATCAGTGGGAGCACCCGTCGTGGAACCTTTCACCATGACACTGGCACCGATCACCGGTTCCCCGGCACCGTCCTTGACGGTACCCGACACGGCAATCGTATTCTGTGCGTATGACATCACACCGGCCAGACATAGGCCAAGTATTGTCAAAAAGGTAGAAAGTACGCTTTTCATGTTGTTGCTTATTAAGTGGTTATTTTCCTTTTTTCAGTTGATATCCGGAGAGTGTAGCATATTCCGCAGCCCTTGCGAACGTGAACATGAGATTGACATTGTTCTTCGTCCTGTCCATGTTCCACCCGGCGAGAAGGCTGACCGGAAGAGTATTGTTCTCCAAATAATTCTCCCAGGCATAGTCCAGACAGTCCTGGAAGGAGTTGACGCATACGTCCGCACCGCTGAAATATTCCGCCGCGGCGATATATCCCCGGAGCAGGACGTCGTTGAACCAGGCGTTGTTGTCCGTAACGCTGTAGGTGTACAGGCCCGGTTTCGTGGCTCCGAGCTTCGCGAAATATGAGAAGCTCTTGTCCGTGAGAGTTTTCGCGTCAGAAAGATAGGCTGCCTCGGAAGTGGCGCCGTAAAGGTCGGCCACACCGGAAAGCATAGTGCCGCTATTGTAGGAGTAGGCAGGTCCGACCCTGTCGTAAAGAGCCGTGTTCTTGCGGTAACGCTCTCCCCCGACAGTCTCGTATTCAGGGCTTCCGCCACCTGTACGGTAGCCGCCCATTAAATCGTCATAAACCCCGTCCTCGCGGAGCAGGCAACCCTTCTGCCAGAAATATATCTTGGCGGCCATCTCGAGATAATAGTCTGCTTTCTTCGCAGTCTTCTTCACCCTGGTGTTGTCAGCATTGACTGCACCGTAGGTTATCTCGTCGGACTTGCCCCTGTATATCTCATGCAGCCATACGAGCGGAGTGATCATCGGGCTGTTGCTGCAGGCATGCTTGGTGACATATCCCGGTCCCCAGGTGATGCCGCCATTCTCCTTGCCAGAGGCATCCAGAGTGCAATCCCAGCCGTCGAGCACATAGGCTGTCAGATACTCGGCACGCTCCAGATATTTCGCGCTTCCGGTAGCCCGCCATGCATTGATGAGCTCACGGACAATCCACATCTGGTCATCATAGGCGTTCTCGATGCCGGCCACTGCAGCACCTCCCGGAGATGATGCCCTGTGGACTCCGTAAGGACTCCATTCGGCAGTCCCGGTATAGGATGTGAGGGTGAAAGTCCCCTTGTAATAATCCATTCCGGAATACAGTTTCTCGAGCATTGCACTGAAGGAAGCGAACTTGCTGTCATAAATCTTGCTGTTGCCGCTCTCCTTGAGGGCTATCATCGAATTCATTGCAGCGGAAACCGCCTCGACGGCCGAGGTGTATTCCCAAATGCTCACGAGGTTGTCGGAAGACGTCGAAGAGAAAGGATTGTAGGTCATGCTGAGAGCCATTGTCCCGTCCTTTGAATAATGTGACAATGCATTCTCTATCAGGATGACGGCTCTCTCGAGATTCCTCTCGGCGAGATTCACCTCCTCCTTGTTGTTTCCGTTTCCGTTGTTGTCAGGCTCTGCGGGAGACTTGCTGCATGCCGAGCAGCAAGTCGCACCGAAAGCCAGAAACATAATAATCAGTCTTTTCCTCATATGAATTATCAGTCAAAATCGACACCGTAGATGACAAGTTTCTGCTCGCCTCCCTGTCCGTCGGTAACGCCCTTGTATACACCGATTGCAATGGTGACATTCTTGCCGCTGTATGCGGAAAGGTCGTACTCGAAGGCTGCATAATCCTCTGCCGCGCCTGCTCCGTTCTCGTGGATGTACTGCCAGCAGCCGTTGCCGCCTGCAACTGCGCTTGCGGACTGTGCATTATTCTTCACCGGAGCGAGATGTGTCACTTCGCCCTCGTCAGTAATGGCCGTTACCTTGAACGTGGTAGGGGTATTGCCGTCGAAGTTCCTTACTCTCAGGGTCATATGGTCATTTGCACCTGAAATCGCGAACTTGGAGTAGAAATATGAGCAAGGAGTGTCATAGTTCGCAGCTACTCCTGAAGGGGTCTTGATGATGAAACCCTCGCTTGCAAGAGGCTCGGTATCCTTGTTCACGTATGTGAAACCCCAGTTGGCTGCGATATGGTTCGTCCTGTTCCATACCTGATAGCCCGGATGGTCTCTCTGCGCGCCCATTGGCATTCCCCTGAACGAAGTCTTCTCGTTAGGCATGATGGACCTGATGTTCTGGAGAGTCATGTGCCAGCCAGGAAGATCGGCAATCTCGTCGCCAGGTATGTAATTGTCATTGTTGACCTGCTCCTTGGCGAAAGTCATGTGCCTGATAGGGAGCTGGTGCCAGTAATCACCGGTCTTTGCACGATATACTCCGACTGCGAGAATCACTTCCTTGCCTATGTATTCCCTGAGGTCGAATGTATATTCCGAATATGAATCGCTTCCGTGAGCCCTGTTGTCCCCGACCTTCACTGCTACAGGATCTGCAGCATTGAGGTCAACCACCTGCACGCCGAACTGGAACGGATCGTCAGCGCTGGTGTTGTGGGTCCTGACATAGAGTGTCATGATGCTGTTGTCCTCGGTGATGAGTTTCTTGCCGTAGGTAAAGCTCTCGAAATTGTCGAGGTCGGCAGGACGTTTCTGCTGGTCGCCGTCGTTCAGCGTCCTGAGGCTGCATCCTTCATTCTGATACTCATAGTTGCCGACATAGGTAAGTGTGCCCATGAACACGCATGACCAGTCAACCCATCCGCCGCCGTTTCCTTTTCCGCCGCGGTAGTCATTGGTGTACCAGCTGTCGGCATCGAGGAGGTCGGTTTTGGTCAGGCCAGGGAGAATCTCCTTGCCTCCGAGCACGACGTCAGGAATGGTGCATGTGCCGTCAACGAACATGTCCACGGTAATCTCCTTGGTCACTGAGCCATAGCCGAGCTTGGATATTGACAAAGTATATTCCTTGAGGATGAGACCCTCGAACGAATATGTTCCGTCAGATCCGGTAGTGATGTCAGCACCGTTTCCGATGCTTATCACAGCACCGGAAAGAGGCCCGTTGCCATTCTGGGCATCGAGAACTTTTCCCTTGATGACGGCATTGGCGTACTCCATCATAGGAGCCAGGCGCGCGTGCGTATCAGAGAAAGATCCGGCATTTACAGTGATTCCCACGGTGGCATAGCCGTCTTTCTCGAATGAAAGGAATCTGGATGTCATCGGTACATTTGAAAATGAGAAGGAGCCGTCCGCCGCCGAGCGGGTGGTCGCTTCCACGTCCCTGAGGGCATTGGTCTTCATCAGGGTGACGGTGACATCTGCCAGGGGATTGGACTGTGCATCCGTCACTACACCTTCAATAGTACCTTTTGCGAAATTGTCATCAGAGCTGCTGCCGTTCTCATCCTCGCAGGAAGCGAAGGCGAAAGACAAGCCGCAGGTGATACAGAAGAGCGCTAAAGCTCTGGAAATCTGATTTAGTTTCATACGGTTATTGATTTGTGTTGATAAAACGGTTTGCAAAATAAACGGCCCCAGATTAAGAATTTGGTTAAAAAAGGGTTAAAAATTCAAAAAAATACGTAATTTAACCGCAAATTTCACCAAAAATGAAACTGCTTCACTGTTTCAGGCTTGAAAAGCTTCTCATAGCGGGGGCCATACTATTTTCCGCAGCACTTCCCCAGACCCTCTCAGGACAGGGCCTGAGATTCAACGGACTTGAGCGGCAAATAGACGAGCGCACATCATACAGGGTATTCGACAGGAAGCGGCCGGCATTCAACGGAGACCTCAGCATAAAGTTCAAGCTCCAGACCTACATGGACGCTGAAGCCGGTCTCATATTCCGGCTGCAGGACAGCAAAAGGCCCGAGATTCCGGCCCTGATCCTGTTCTACGACGGCGCGACGGACAGGCATCGTTTCTACGTAAACATCGAGAAACAGCGGACAGCAATCTCATTGTCTTTCAAGAAACCGCACGGCGGCAGGACTTCCGGATGGATGAACGTGGAATTCCGCCTTTTGACAGAGGACGGCATGGCCATGCTGTCCGTGGATTCAGACACCGTATATGCATCCATCAACCAGACAGGCCGGCATATCCTTCCGGACCTGGTCTTCGGAAAGAACGACTACAATATCGACATCCCGTCATTCTCCATCCGCGAACTGTCGGTCGGTAACAAGATGGAGGAATACCGTTTCCCCCTGGACGAGGAGACCGGGACCTTGGTTTCGGAGGACGGCGGGAAGGTCTTCGGATCCGTGGTGAATCCGGTGTGGCTTGCAGGAGACCACCACAGATGGATAAAGGATTTCAGCAGGACATCATCCCAGTTCCTCTGCGCTGGTTACGATGACAATACGCACGAAATCAGGACTTTCGACAAAGATTCCATCACATACTACAACGTCCTGGACGGCACAGTGCGCAGAAAGGCTTTCGCAAATGAATGTCCCGTCTCCATCACCATCGGCACCAACTTCCTTGATGGGAAGAACGGTAGAATCATCGCATACGAAATGAATTACGACAAGAGCTGGAAAGGACCTGTGACCGTGGCTGCGTTGGACACCCTGACTCTGACCTGGACGACGTTGTCCACGGACCAGATGGAAATGCAGATGCACCATCACGCAGAATGGCTTGATGCAGATTCAGGACAGTTCTATATATACGGAGGTTTCGGAAA
>SFNZ01000067.1 GCA_004552615.1 Bacteroidales bacterium
TTCCTGGAAATCTCGTTCAGGGCGCGGTTGTGGACTGCCGTATAAAGGAAAGACCGGACCCGCATCTGGTCCTGAAAAGAACTCCTTTTCTCCCAGAGTTTGACGAACACGTCCTGTGCAATGTCGGCGGAAAGAGCCTTGTCTTCCACATACCGGTCCGCAAATACGCACAATGACGCATAATACCTGTTGAAGATATCCTGGAACTGCGAGTATGTCATCTGCCCCGTCATAGCGTGCAAATATAGCAATTTTCCATGACGGGGAATAATGATGACAAAAAACTACCAGCCTAACTTTATCCCGACGAAAAAGCAGCGGGGCGAGGCGGGGCCGTAGATGTAGCCCGAGTCGCGGTCCGGACCCTGGTCGAAATCCTTCTGCCAGGCATTCAGGAAATTCTGAACACCGGCATTGAGCTGGAGATTGATATGACGGTAAAGTTTGAAGTCGTAGGCGACCTTGAAATTGAGGTCGAAAAAGCCCGGCGTCTTTTCCGTACGGTTCTGCTCAATGTAGCCTGAATGATGCTCCACAAGCATCCTGCCAGTGTAGGTACCGCTCAATGACAATGTCAATGGTTTCACCGGACTGGCCGAAGTGACGAAATAGCCGTACAGGTCAGGAGAACGGAACATCTGCCTTGTGGCCTCCACATCCTCAGCCCAGGAATGGGCCTCCTTGTACAGAGAGCGGTGCCAGGTCAGGCCGGCCTGAAGCTGCCAATGGTCTTCGTATGCAATCTTCCCCTCAAAATTGAATCCGCCTACCCTGGCTCCGGACTCGTTGCGCCTCTCCTTGACCAGGATTCCGTCCTCAATTCCGATTTCCGTGAGGGCGAACACATCGGACAAATCGGTAAAGAATCCTTCCACGAGCAGATTGCCCTGCCAGGCTGCCGATTCTGACCACCTGGTCAGTCACCCTGTCATAGGCCCCACATATTGTCATTGAGATAATCCTCAGAGTGGTGGCATTGACCCGGTCGTATGTATCCATGCTCACCACATTGACAAGCGTAGGAGCCATTTTCCGGGCAATCTCGCTTCTGTTGGCGGACACCACCACGCCGTCAAGCTGGACATTGTCCTCCTCCATCTCGAAATTAATCTCGAGAGTGGCTCCTTCAACGATATTGACCTCCCTTGATACTGTCTTCCAGCCGATTCCGGAGGCTTCGAGAGTGAATGTACCCTCGGGCAGATGCTCGAGATGGTAATGTCCGTTGGAGGAACTCGAGGTAGAGATAGTGGGACCTTTGAGATTTATGAAAATGTAAGGGATGTGCTCGCCACTCTGCTTCTCGATGACGTGGCCGTGTACGTTGGATTCAACGATTTTGTCTTTTGCCGTAATGGACGGCACGGAGCATAATGCCCCCAATATCATCAGGAGTAGCGTGGACAATACTCGTGGCGGCAGCACTTGCTCGCATAGCACGAAAAAACCACTGAATGATAAGCACTTGCGACTTGCGAAACGGTCTCTCTTTTTAATAATACTATTCAAACGTCAGTATCCGAAGAAGTACATGGCCGAAGCATTTGCAGGAATCCGACTCTGAAGATGTTTATGATGCCAGGATGTGCAGAGAAGGCTGGCAGCGGTGTGGATAGGATTCTGTCGGGATGGAATGAACTTGATTGGGACAAGCCTGTGCTTACTGAGGACTATATTATTTCTTGCCATGCTTATTTAGCCACCTCATAATATAAGGCGTGATCTTAGGAGCGAAAATACCCGCCATGACTGCGGCAAAGAGAATGACTATCCAATCCATTTTGGTAATATATGAGAAACCCGGCACGGGATGCCGAGCATTGAGCTGACATCCCGGTACCGGGGCATATTGTTATTTATTGACAAGCCTGATGTCGAGATAGAGTTCGTCGAGCTGTGCGGCGTCAATCTGTGAAGGGGAATCTATCATCACGTCGCGGCCCTGATTGTTCTTCGGGAAGGCAATGTAGTCCCTGATGGAGTCGCTGCCGCCGAACAGGGCGCAAACGCGGTCAAAACCGAATGCAAGACCTCCGTGAGGCGGGGCTCCGAACTTGAATGCATTGATTATGAAGCCGAACTTGTATGCGGCCTCCTCCTTGCTGATGCCGAGGACTTCGAACATGCGCTCCTGAAGAGAGGCTTCATGGATACGGATCGAGCCGCCTCCGAGTTCCGTGCCGTTGAGCACGAAGTCATAGGCATTGGCACATACCTGCTCCAGATCCTCTTTCCTGTCGCTGTAGAACAGGTCGAGATGTTCCGGCTTCGGAGCGGTGAACGGATGATGCATGGCATAGAAACGCTGGGTCTCGTCATCCCACTCGAGAAGAGGGAAATCCACGATCCAGAGAGGAGCGAACTCCTTCGGATTCCTGAGACCGAGGCGGTTGCCCATCTCGATACGGAGTACGCCGAGCATGGTCTGGGTCTTGCGGCGAGGTCCACACAGGATGAGCACGAGGTCACCTGCCGAAGCACCGGCTGCCTCCGCCATCTCCTTCACCTGCTCAGGAGTATAGAACTTGTCCACTGAAGACTTGACCGTGCCGTCCTCATTGAACTTGATGTATACCAAGCCTTTGGCACCCACCTGAGGGCGTTTCACCCACTCGGTGAGCTCATCGGTCTGCTTGCGGGTATAGCCTGCAGCCCCGTTGACTGCGATGGCTCCCACATACTCAACAGAATCGAATACCGAGAATCCGTGTCCCTGTGCAAGCGGGGTGATGTCGTGAATCGTCATCCCGTAACGGATGTCCGGCTTATCGCTGCCGTATTTGTCCATCGCATCAGCCCATTTCATGCGCGGGATAGGATTCGGAATCTCAACGCCGGCCACGTTCCTGAAAAGATTCCTCATCATTTCCTCGAACGTACCGAGCACGTCCTCCTGCTCCACGAACGACATTTCGCAGTCAATCTGGGTAAACTCAGGCTGCCTGTCGGCACGGAGATCCTCGTCACGGAAACAGCGGACAATCTGGAAATACCTGTCGTAGCCGGCCACCATCAGAAGCTGCTTGAAAGTCTGCGGGGACTGCGGAAGAGCATAGAACTCGCCCGGATTCATGCGGGAAGGCACGACGAAATCCCTGGCTCCTTCCGGAGTGGACTTGATGAGATAAGGGGTCTCAATCTCCATGAATCCCTTGCTGTCCAAGAAGTTGCGAACCTCATGCGCAATCTTGTGACGGAGCACGAGAGCGTTCTTGAGAGGATTTCTCCTGAGGTCGAGATATCTGTATTTTGCACGGATGTCATCACCTCCGTCACTCTCATCCTCGATGGTGAACGGAGGAGTGACCGACTTGTTCAGGACATTGATCGAGCTGAGCCTAATCTCTATGTCACCGGTATCCATCTTGGGGTTCTTGCTCTGGCGCTCGACCACTTCGCCCTCCACCTGGAGCACGAATTCACGTCCGAGCGAATTGGCAGCATTGACAAGCTCTTCGGGAGCGTCAGCCTCGACCACGAGCTGTGTCACACCATAACGGTCGCGGAGATCGATGAATGTCATTCCACCGAGTTTCCTGGATTTCTGCACCCATCCGGCCAGGACCACCTTCCTGCCTGCATCAGAGATGCGCAGTTCTCCGCAAGTATTTGTCCTGTAAAATGTATTGAACATAGCTAAACGTATATTATTTTCTGGTTTTTCCGAAACAAACACGCAAATTTAGCAATTTCCCGCTAACTTCGGTCATGTCAGGGCACAAAGTGAAAGGGAGCACGACAATTTTTATTATCTTTGCGACTCCTGCGGAGTCCGAGGAGGACGGGCGGATATCAAGAATCAATATGGAAGTACGGGCAAAAAAGGCTCTCGGACAGCATTTCCTGACTGACCGGAGCATAGCGGAATCAATAGTGGCGGCACTGAGGCTGCCGGAGAAGGGAAGCGATGTCATTGACGGCAATGACACCGCGGGTGAATGCACGACGGACGGGAAAACGTCAAGATTCCCGTCACAGGTCCTGGAGATAGGTCCCGGGACAGGAGTCCTGTCACAATATCTCCTGCAGCGCCCCGAAGCGGACCTGAAGATGATCGAGATTGACACTGAATCGGTAGATTACCTTCACAGGCATTTCCCCGCAGCTGCCGGCAGGGTCATCCCGGGGGATTTCCTGAAGCTCGATCTCGACAGGCTCTTTCCGGGAGACTTCAATGTCATCGGAAATTTCCCGTACAATATCTCGTCACAGATATTTTTCCGGATTCTGGACTTCCGGGAGCGCATCCCCCAGGTGGTGTGCATGATCCAGAAGGAAGTTGCGGAACGCATCGCGGAGAAGCCCGGAAGCAAGACGTACGGCATATTATCCGTTTTCCTCCAGGCATGGTTTGACATTGAATATCTGTTCACTGTAGGATCAGGAGCATTCGCTCCGCCGCCGAAGGTACAGTCAGCTGTCATAAGGCTCACCCGGAATTCGAGGACAAATCTGGGATGCGACGAGGCCCTGTTCAGGAGCATTGTCAAAACCTCTTTCGGACAGCGGCGCAAGACTCTGCGCAATTCCCTGAAGCCGGTCATTGCAGCAAAAGCCTCAAGGGAGGGCTGGGACGCTGGCCGTCTGGGAGAATTCACCTCCGAACCGGTATTCGATCTCCGTCCTGAGCGCCTCGGGGTCGAGGATTTCATCGCCCTCACGGAGAAACTCAGCTGAGATATCGTTGCAGGCCACACCTACCTGACCTCGAAAGACCAGGTCCCCGACACGACCCCGAAACGCCAGCAACCGTCAGACCAGCCGAGGCATTCAAGTCCGGCAGGGCAATGCACGGATTCTCCTCCGGAAACCACAGGGACTCCTCCCTCGAGTACAGTTGCGTCGGATGAGGCCGGGACACAGATTGTGGACGTGGTATTGGCCGGAATCTCCACCCGCAGACTGAACCTTCCGCCGCTCTTTTCCCATTCACTCCGGATTCTTCCGTAAGGAGAATCGAATTTCACGTCGGCGGAATTCAACGTTCCGACAGGCACCGGTGCAATGACGGATTTCCTGAACGCTGCGGCCGAAGGATCTCTCCGGATGCCTCCCACATGGCTGTAGAACCATTCCAGCAAATGTCCGAGCATCAAATGGTTATGTGATTTCTGCGACAGGGCCTGCCAAGACTCCGGAAGAGCCGTTGCCCCACGGGCAAGCATATATCCGTATCCGAACTTGTCATACCGGGAATTCATGTCCCAGATGACATCCGAGCGGCCGGCGGCCTCGAGAGCCCGGAGCACATAATTATAGCCTACGTCACCGGCAGAGACCGCATTGCCGCGTTCCCTGATATCCTTCACGATATTATCCTCAACGCCCTTCCGGTACTGTTCGTCGACAAGTCCGGCGCAAAGGGCAATAGCATTGGCACACTGGCTGTTGCGGTCATAATAACAACCCTCCTCGTGGAAATACGCGGCATTGTAGGCTGCCTTGATGGAATCCGCGAGAGCCCTGTAGCGAGCCTCCTTCTCCGGAAGCCCGAGCCTCGCTGCGAACCCGGACATGGCCACTGCATCCATATAATAGACAGGAGTGGCGGTGGCGGCTATGGATGTCAGCTGGGATACTCCGGGCATCTTCGGGCCAATGTCGCACCAGTCACCGAGACCATGCGAGAGAATGTGCCCGCCTGACAGGGATGCCAGATGTTCCATATAATGCTCCATCGCATCCCAATGAGGCGCAATCATGTTGTCATCTCCATAATAATCAAGCATATACTGCGGTACGAGTATGATGGAGCTGCCCCATTCCGGGGAATCCCTGAAGCCTCCGAGGAACACTGCGTATTCCGGAGCGATGTCCGGAACGAGACCGCCGGGAAGCTGGGCATAATCCATGTCGTCCATCATTTTCCGGTACAGATTCCTGAAGTCATATTTGTATTGCAATGACCCGAACATGAGATGCAACTGCTCCAGCCAAGGAAGTTTCTCCCTGTGCGGGCAGTCGGTCAGATAGCTCACCATATTGCTCCTTATCGCCCAGTCTATCATCTCCTCGGTCCGGTCAAGAAGAGGGGACGAACAAGTGAACGAGCCTGTACCCCGCGCACTGTTCCGGATATGAAGTCCCTTCAGGTCAATGATTTCCGGAAGTCCTTCCGGATTGTCCTCCCCTTCGGGAACAGCCCCTTTCACGAGAACATAGCGGAATCCGTGATAGGTGAACCGGGGATACCATGTCTCAGGCTCCGAATCTCCGCGGAGAGTATATGAAAACCTCGTCTCCCCGCGATAGCCGGCATGAACCTGTATCGAATCCACTTTACGATCAAAAAGCTCGCAAGTATTCATCGTCACGGTCCGGCCGCGCTCTCCCTTCACGGTAATCTGGGGGATTCCGGAGAAATTCTGCCCGAGGTCATACAACCAGGCCCCGTATTTCGTCTTCCATCTGCGCATCACCGGGAATTCCTGCATGACCTTCACAGGATCAGCTTCCGGTGCCCTCATCTCCCCGGCAATGCCGGCCATACATACATTGTCCCAATCGCCGTCGTCATATCCCGGAAGCATCCATCCTCCGAGTTCCTTCGTCGCGTCATAGTCCTCTCCCCCGAAAATGCTGCTGTAGGTGACAGGAGATTCCGCAGTCTTCCACGAGGCATCGGATACCGTCACATTGTGAACCCCGTCCTCGGTCTCCACGTCGAGTTTCAGGCGCATCATAGGATAGCCGTAGCTCATCAGAAGCTTGTAATAACGCTCACGGGGGATATTGTACATCCCGTTCCCCAGCATCACACCGAGCACATTCGCCCCGTCCCTTATCATATCGGTCACATCGAACGTGACATAGCCGATTATCTTGTCATAATCGCTCCACACCGGATCCAGGAAATGATCCCCGACCTTCTTCCCGTTCAGATAGAACTCGAACTGGCCGAGCCCGGATATATAGGCCACGGCGCGTTTCACATTGCCGGATGACACGAACTCCTTGCGGAACTGCGGCAACTTGTTCGTCCCCGTGATCCTGTCGCCTATCTTGAGCTTGTTGAATTCCTGTCCGGGAACAATCCTGAGGCTGTCAGGCTCCACCTCACAGGCAATCCAGCGCGCACCCGACCAGTCGGAATCCGACATCAGCCCCGTTGAAAAAGACGACACTGCAGACCATCGGGAAGCCTTGCCGGACTCATTGAAAACCCGGACTTTCCAATAATATTTGCATCCGCTGCCGAGTGCCTTTCCGCCGTAAACGATATTCAGCGACTCGGAGCTCTTCACTTTTTCACGCCACATATTCCCGTGGCCTGCAGCCAATGCGGAAGAATCAGTCCCTACAGTAATCTCATAAGCCGACTGCATGAATCCCCTGTCGAGAGACCTCACGTTCCACGAAAATGAAGGGGCCAGGGTCCCGATTCCCTCGGGGTCCACGCGATTGCCGCACATCGTGTTAATGACGGAGAAGTTCTGCGCAAAGGATGTCGCGACAGTCAGGAGGGATGCCGCGAACAGGGAACTGAAGTATCTCATTATCATTCTTTTACAGTCACCTTGTAGCCGAGTTTCTCGATGGCTGCCTTCAGGCGTGCCACGTCAGTCTTGGCCGGGTCATAGGTCACAGTGACTGTTTTCTTGTCGAGGGACACCGAGAGGTCCTTCACCCCTTTCTCGAACGAGACATTCTCATTTATCTTCTTTACGCATTTTTCGCAATGCATTGTGACATTGAAGGTTACCGTCTTGCTTACAGTCTTCCTGGACTGTGATATGGCAACCACCTCCGATGCCGGAGCTTCTGCTGCCACGGACATGATGCCCGGGCACATGAATGCGCAGGCGGCCGCGATGATGAGTATTGATTTCTTCATTTTCCAAATAATTCCGTTTATACAAATATACGTTTATTTCCACAAAGTATAGCGCAGACCGACATAAACCTTGGTCCCCATGATAGGGCCCCAGACGGCACTGGCGTCGAAATCAGGCAGGGCAGTATTGACTGAAGCCATCCCGTCGTGGACGGACATCCCCTCAACAGGCGTGCCCACAAGCAGATGCTTCTGCCTGAAATTGGTAAGATTCTCCGCCCCGAGATATATGTCAATGCCCTTGAACCTTTTCGTAACCTGAAGATACAGAAGCGGATATACAGGAGAATAACCGTTCTTGTAAAGCAGTTCCCCGTCCTCGTCCCGCAAGTTCTCCATGAAACTGTACACTCTGGACTTTCCGTTGACGGAAGCCGTGAAATCGAACACCCATTTGTTCAGGTTCGTGGCATACTGGAGATTCAGGACTCCTTTATAGCGGCTTGTCAGGGGTTTCTCCGTAAATCCCCTGCCCTCCAGTTCGATGCGCGCGTCGGTATAACGGAAAGTGGTGGTCACGGTGAACCGACGGAATGGCTCGACATTGAAATCAGCCTGATAACTCCTTGTAAACGAACGCCTTCCGTCAAGAGCATAGAAATCAATGGTATTCAGGAGATGCTCGTAGTCGGCCACCATCTGCTCGTTGAAGACGGTACTGAAGAAATCCAGGCCGATATAGGTATTGGACGAAGCCCCGAATGGCAGATAGAATGTCGCGTTGCCGCCGAAAGTCCAGGCATCCTCGAGAAGGTGCCGGCCGTAAATTCCGGAGAAGGACTTGCCGGTAGAGAAGACTCCGATATTGTCAATTAGAGGGAGCGCCCTCCTGAGCCCCCTGCCGGCATTTGCCCGGAGCACAAGAACCTCATAAGGAGAATATTTCAATGTCAGGCGAGGGGTAAACTTGAGTCCCTCCCCGTTGAACCAGTCCGCCCTCAGCCCGACTATCGACGAGAATTTCTCTCCGGCATGAAAGGTATATTCCCCGCCGAGACCTACGGCATATTCCTCCGAAAGACTGCGACCCGGCTCGAGAGTCTGGGCAAAAACCCGCCTGGTGAGATTCTCATTGTAGAAATCCGCAGTGCCGCCGAGGGAGACGGTGAGTTTGTGTGAATCGCGGAACTCATTCTGTAGCAGCACATTGAAGAATCCGGAGTTCTGAGTTCCCATGTACTTCGAGGCTCCTGACCACATGTCCATGTCCGTGAGAGTATAGTCTGCGACGAATGCGATGTTGCGCGAATTGTCTTCGCTCAGGGGGATGCCGGCCTTGACATAGGCATTGAGGGAACGGTTCAGTATGTCGGAGCCCCACGGCGATTCCGGGAACAATTTATATGTGTCATGATCGTAACCTTCCTGACCGCCTTTCCGCCTGTCCTGGAGCGCCCTCAGTCCGAATCGTACCTGGATGCCGGTAGGGCCGTAATAGAGCCAGCGGTTGGCGACATTGAACTGCAGCATTTCAGGGTCGTCCCTGAAGCCGTCGTGATTGTGGTCGAATGTCTTGAAATTGCCGGAAACGTGACCGAGGATGACGGTGCTCCAGCTCTCGCCCATCTGGAGGGACGAGGCAATGTTGAAATCGGTCTTCGTGTCATTCATCGTGGAAAAATTCACGAAGAGAGGCTTCTCGTCCGTAGGTTTGCGGTATTCTGTATTTATCTGGCCTGTAATGGATTCCACTCCATTGACGACAGTGGACAGACCCTTGGAGACCTGGATGCTCTCAAGCCATTGGCCAGGCACGTAGGAGAGTCCGAAAGGGGCCACGATGCCGCGCATTGAAGGTCTGTTTTCATCCAGCATCTGGGTATATACTCCGCTGAGTCCGAGCAGCCTGATCTGTCTCGCCCCGGTGACTGCATCGGAATAGCCCACTGTGACGCTGGCAGAATTCTCGAAGCTCTCGGCAAGGTTGCAACATGCCATCTTCCGGAGTCCGGCCGAGGAAATCACCTCAGTCCGCAGTTCCTTGCCGCGTGCAAGATAGTTGCCTTCCTGCCTCAATGTGAATACCGCTGCATCAAGGCTGTCCTTTATGACCGTAGCCGGCTTGCAATCCGGCAATGACAGACCTGCCGTCGCCCGGAAGGGCATGAGCGCGGCTATGACAATAACAGGGATAAAGCCTTTCATATTCTTTGATGTCCGTTTGTTACTGATGGCAAAAATAACAATTCCGGAAGTAATCTAAAATACTTGAAAATAACTATATTTGTAAAGGATAAAAACACAGTCATTATGAGAACCTCATTGAAATACGCCGTAAGCACAGCTGCAGCAATGCTTTTCGGCCTCAGTCTATGCAATGCCGGCAAGCCGGTCGTAATCTACCAGGTATCGGACCCACAGCTCGGATTCACAGCCAAGAACAAGAACATGGACTATGAAATCGCCACCATGCTCAAGGCCGTGGAACGGATCAACGCCACTTCTCCTGACGTGGTGGTGTTCACCGGAGACCTGGTACACAATTGCAAGGATGAAGCGCAGTGGGCAGAGTTCAAGAGGCTCACCGGAGAGATAAATCCGGAAATCCCGAGATATTGCATACCGGGCAACCACGACATAGTGTCCAAGACAGAGAAATTCGACATGGGCCCGTACACCAGCCACATGGGAGAAGACAGGTTCAGCGCGGAAATCGGCAAGGTCCTGCTCGTCGGGATGAACACTGACTATCTCAAATACACCGAGGGCACGGCCGAGGAGGCCGCACAGGTGGAATGGCTACGGGAAACGCTGGCTGGCAAGGAGAAAGGCGGAGTTTCCATCGTATTCGGGCATCATCCGTTCTTCCTGGACAAAGCCGACGAGCCGGAGGAGTATTTCAATATCAGGCCGGACAAGCGCAAAATCTATATGGACCTCTTCAAGGAGGCCGGTGTGACCGCCGTTTTCTGCGGACACAAGCACGACAACTACGTGACCGCTGACGGGGACATGCCTGTGGTGACCACGAGCGCCATCGGAAAGCAGCTTGGAAATGCCGAGTCCGGAATACGCATCATCGTTTGCCACAAGGGCAAGGTATGGCACAGCTATCTCACTCCGGAGGAGATTCCTGACGGAAGGAAGGCTGTCATCAGGAAAGTTCTGGGAAAATGACCCAGGATATCCGGAAGATCCATTAACATTTGCGCTTCCGCATCGTCTATATTGTCGGAAAACATCAATATAGATGGACTGATATGAAATCGTTTATGAGAAAATTATTTTTCGTCCTGTTGCTGGCAATGACATTGTCCGCCTGCGCATCAGGCAGGAAAAAGGCCTCCGAAGGGTACGGAAATGAAATCCTGACCCTGCTCGGAGAATACAGGAGCACTCCGGGATTCAGGAACATAAATATAGGAAGAACAGGCACTTCCATGATCAAGAGCATCCTTCAGGGAGCTTCGGTGTACGGAAAGGACGAAGAGGCGGAGATGGTTTTCGCAGCAATGGAGGGAATCGACAGGATTATCGCAGCGGACTACAGCGAATGCACAGGGACGGACGCAAAGCGTTTCCGTGAACGGCTGTCGGAAGCGATGCAGGGTTCGGAGATGCTGATGGAGTTCAAGGACGGGAGCAACCTGATGAGAATTTACGGAATACCGTCAGATGATGGAGATGCCGTCAGGGATTTCGTCCTGGACGTTACCCCGCGAGGCGTGCTGGTATGCCTGTTCGGGAGCATCCCTGCAGAGGCCATTGCCAAATTTCTGGAAGACAGATGACCGGGAAGGAGTTCATAGAGAAATTCCTTCCTCTTGACTGTGACATGTACCGTCTGGCATTCAGCCTGACAGGGTCCGGGCAGGATGCAGAAGACATTGTACAGGAACTGTTCATGAAGCTTTGGAAGTCACTCGACAGCTTGGACTCGGTAAAATCCCCGAGAGCGTATTGCCTCACATTGACAAGAAACCTGTGCATCGACCTCCTTCGGAGAAGGAAACGGGTGCATGCCGAGAGCATTGAGGGGCAAGCTGACATCGGTTCAGGGCCGGATGCGGAGACGGGGTTCATATTGAAGGAGAGGATTGCAGCATTGGCCGGACGAATCGGAAAACTGCCCGAAAGACAACGCAAGATATTGACAATGAAGGTGATGGAAGGTCTTTCCAACAAGGAGATATCCGAAAGGACCGGATTGAGCGACCTCACCGTGAGAGTCACCCTGAGCCTTGCGAGAAAGAGCATAAGAGAATGGGACGGAAAATAAGGTAGCCGAAATGAAGACAATAGAAGAAATAGAGAAAATGAGCCTGGAAGACCTTGAAGCAGCGTCCTCCGGAAATGAGGTGGAAGTCCCTCCCGGGCTCAGGGAGAGGATAGAGGACTCATTGACGGCCTGCACTATCTCCGGGGAGAATAACCACGGAAGAGGCAGAGCATGGAGATGGTGTCTCGGGGCATGCGTAGCTGCAGCCTGCACAGTCATTGCATTGAGAGTCCATGATCCGGTGAAGGACACATTCAGCGACCCGATGGAGGCATACGCGGAAGTGGAAAAGGCCTTCGCCATAATAGGCTCTACGATGGCTAAAGGAATAGAACAGGTCTCGGAAGACGGAGGAGGAGCACTCAGGGAATCCACTGCAAGGCTCATCCGGAACTGCGGACAAGGCTTCGAACAAAACAAAGAATAATAAGGTTATGAACAATATCATCAAGAAGACAATGCTGCTGGCGGCAGGACTGATAGTTTTCTGCCTCGCGGCCAATGCCCAGGGAGGAAGGACGATATACCAGAGATATTCCGACATGGAGAACGTGAATGCGGTATATGTGTCCCCGTCGATGTTCAGGATAATAGGCAGGATTCCTGACCTGAATCTTCCGACGGGAGATGTGAACCTGGTTCCTCTCATAAAGACCCTCAACGGACTGTATCTCATCAACAGCCGGGATGCAGGAATCAGCAAGAACCTCATGATCGACGCCATGAACTTCGTCCGTTCGGAGAAATTCGAGCTGATGATGGAAATGAAGGAGGACGGCAACACCGCGCACATCTACACCCAGGGCAAGAACGGAACCGTAAGCAACTTCGTATTTCTGTCACTGTCCGGAAGTGAGTGTACCTTTATCAGCCTGGACGGGCAGATGCCGGAGAAGGAACTGGAAGACCTGCTCGGCAAGGCGATCGCGAATCTATAGTTTGTAGCTCTCCAGACGGGCGATGGCGAGGTGGTAGTCCCGCTCGGCCTCAAGGGTACTGTCCACTATGTTGTAATACAGGCCGAGACCCACGAGATGCTCGACGAGAGATATCTCCCCGGCCTTGAATCCGCTCTCTGCAAGTGCAGCCGACTCCGCGGCCACTGCTCCCGACTCCTCATATCCGGCAAGGACGTTTCTCAGGCCCGCCGCCTCGTCGAACAGCTGCTTCATCCCTGAATAATAACGTATTGCAGCATCTTCCTGCTCCAGACGGGAAGCCTCATAGGAAGCCTTCGCCTGACGGATATTGTTCTTCGCCGACCATACCGGGATGGAAACCCCGAGGGTAAGACCCCTGAAATTGCTGCCCTTGACCAGCTCGCTCATATATCCTGCCGTCAGCTTCGGGGCGCTCGCGGCACGGCCGGTACGGATTTCCTGTTCCTTGACCTTCACATTCTGGGCGACATAGGCCAGGACCGGACTTGAAGCGGAACATTCCTCATACCAGGTCCCGAAATCGTCCGGAAGCATCGGGGCAAGGCCGAATCCAGTATCACCCAGCACGATGTCCTGCCCTCCGTTCAGGCGGCGGAGTTCCTGTTGCAGGCCGGAGCGAGTTATCAGATTCCGCTCATATTCCCCGCGTATGGAGGACAATGCAAGCCGGGCCTCATTGGCATCCTTGAGGCTGACATCTCCCGCCTCGAGCATCCGGGAATATGCATCATTTATCTCTGCCGCATGTGCGAGCCTGCGCGAGAGTTCTTCGTGCATGGCATTGCAATAAATGAGCTCGATACATACAGTCTTGGCTTCCAACAATATGCGTTGTCTCTCCACCTCATATCCCATATCGGCGAGTTCTCCCAATGATGCGGCAAGTTTGGCCTTGGACCCGAAAAGGACGGACATGTCCAGGGTCTGGGTAACGGAGATATCCTTGCGGCCTCCCACATCGGGATTGCTCCACAGATAGTCAAATCCGAACTCCGGATCATCAAGGGCATTCCCGGCCTTGTATCCGTACTTGTCAGCCTCGGTCCCGGCACGCAGGGCGGCCAGCTCGGAATTGTTCTTCTCTATTTCCGCAAGAGCATGGTCCACAGGACTCTGTGCAAAGGCCACCGACATCGCGGAAGAAATCAGGATGGCCGATATCATTATCTTTTTCATTCTATCCATCGTTATTTGGAATCCCCTTCGCCGCGGCTGATCATCATATAGACCACAGGGATTATGAATCCGTTGAGCAATGTGGATGTAAGCAGTCCGCCGAGCAGGACCTTGGCCATAGGGCTCTGGATTTCATTGCCCGGGAGTTCGCCTCCGAGAGCAAGCGGGATGAGGGCCAGGGCTGAGGTCAGGGCGGTCATGAGAATCGGATTCAACCTGTCCACGGATCCTCCCAGCACAGCATCATATAGTCCGGCTCCGCGATTCCTGAGCTCATTGTATCTCTCTATCAGGAGCATGCCGTTTCTCGTGGCAATACCGAACAGGGATATGAAACCGATGATTGCCGGAATGCTTATCACCTTGTCTGTAAAGAAGATGGCAAATACGCCTCCAATCAGTGCAAGCGGCAGGTTCAGGAGCACTGCCGAAGCCTGGCGCATATTGCGGAACTGTCCGTAGAGCAGGAGGAATATCACCATGATTGCCATCATGGACAGCAGGGCCAATGTCCTCGACGCCCTCCTGGCACTCTCAAACTGGCCGCCGAACTCAACATGATATCCTTCAGGCATTGGGACACGCTCCCTGATGACCTTCTCCATCTCGTTCACGGCACCCTGCAGGTCACCGCCTTCCACATTGGCCGAAATCACTATCTTTCTCGAGACGTTCTCGCGGTTTATTGTATTCGGTCCCGAAGCGGAACGTATCTCCGCAATTTCGCTGAACGGCACCTTGGTCCCGGCAGCGTCCACCATGATGTCTCCTATGGATTCGATGGTGCCCCGGTTCATGTCCCCGGCCTTCACCACGAGATCGAACACCCTGTTGCCTTCATAAACCTGGGAGACTGCCACGCCTCCGAGATAGACATCCACCATTTCCGAGAACCCGGCAGGGGTTATCCCGTATTTCGCCAGCATTCCGCGCTTCGGCAATATCTGCAGCTGCGGTCGCTCTACCTGCTGTTCCAGGTTGAGGTCCACTACTCCGGGGATTGTTGCTATCTCGTTCTTGATCTGATTGCCAAGCGAATACATCTTGTTAAGGTCAGTACCGAAGAGCTTGACGGCAATGCTGGCCCTGGTTCCGGAAAGCATAGCGTCTATCCTGTGGGATATCGGCTGGCCTATCTCGACATTGACTCCCGGTATCTCCGAAAGTTTCTTCCTGATTTCCGCCAGAACCTCTTTCTTGGAGCGGCGGTCCAGTTCGAACGGGGCCTCTATTTCAGACACATTGACACCGAGAGCATGCTCGTCCAGTTCGGCTCGTCCGGTCTTCCGGGCGACGGTCTTGATTTCCGGCACGGTCAGGAGGATGTTCTCAGCCATGCGTCCCACATTGTCCGACTCCTCAAGGGAGACTCCCGGAAGGGTGCTGACATTGATGGTGAACGAGCCTTCGTTGAATGCCGGAAGGAAACTGCTGCCGAGGGTGCAGAACGCAGCAATGGCGAGCACAAGCAGGACTCCGACGCCTCCGAGGACTGATTTCCTGTGGGACAGGGCCCATTTCAGGGCAATCTCGTACTTGGACCTCAACCATCTGACCATCAGCGGATCCTTGCCGTTCCTGTCACCTGCACCACTTCCAAGAAGCAGGCTGCAGAGGACCGGGGTCAATGTCAGGGCCACGAACGTGGAGGCGAACAGGGCCGTGATGAACGCTATTCCGAGAGGCCTGAGCATCCTGCCCTCCATTCCGGAAAGGAAGAACAGCGGGATGAAGCTGACCACTATAATGAACGTGGAATTCAATATCGGGAGACGGACTTCACGGGAAGCTTCGAATACCACATCGAGCACTCCTTTCCTCCGGTCCGCAGGCAGGAGACGGTTTGCCCTGAGATGCCTGAAGACATTCTCCACATCCACTATCGCATCATCCACGAGAGAGCCTATGGCAATAGCCATTCCTCCGATACTCATCGTATTGATGGTCAGCCCCATGAATTTCAATGTCAAAACGGATACCAACAAAGACAGAGGTATGGTGACAAGGGATATGAGAGTCGTCCTGACATTCATCAGGAAAAGGAAGAGGATGATGACCACGAACAGTCCGCCCTCGAAGAGGGACTTCCTGATATTGTCAATGGAGCTGTCAATGAACCTCTGCTGCCGGAATATGTCCGTGGCTACCTGGACGTCGGACGGAAGCTGGGAACGGAGTTCCTCCATGGCGGCATCAAGCTTGGCAGTAAGTTCGATGGTGCTCGCATCGGGCTGCTTCGTCACAGTCATCAGGACTGCAGGCTTGCCCCTGTGGGAGGCCGTACCGAGTTTCGGGGACTTGGAACCAGTCCTTATTTCAGCCACGTCGGCAAGTGTCACCGGAGCATCTCCGTCAAGTCTCACTACAGCCTGCCCTATGGCGTCCACGTCCGAGGTGGAAAGCACTCCCCTGACTATATATTCATTGCCGTATTCATAGAGGACCCCTCCGCTGGTATTGCGGTTGCAATCCCCTGCCGCATCGAGGACTTCCTTCAGGGTCACGCCGTAATGACGCATTTTCTCAGGTGACACAAGTATCTGGTACTCTTTGATATCCCCTCCGAGCACCGTCACCTGGGCAACTCCGCCGAGAGACAGGAGGCGAGGCCTTATGGTCCAGTCCGCGGCAGTCCTGAGGTCCTGCATGGAAGTCTTTTCCGAAGTGAGGCCGATAATCATCATCTCCCCGAGGATGGAGGACTGCGGTCCGAGGGTCGGTTTTCCGCATCCCGGAGGAAGACTTCCCGTCACTTCGGCAAGTTTCTCCGAAACAATCTGCCTGTCCCTGTAAATATCAGTCCCCCAGTCGAACTCCACCCATACCACTGAAAAACCGGTCGTGGAAGAAGAACGCACACGCCTCACGTCGGTGGCTCCGTTCAGGGAGGTCTCCACAGGGAACGTCACGAGCCTCTCAACCTCTTCCGGAGCCATGCCCGTTGCCTCTGTCATCACTACGACAGTAGGCGCATTGAGGTCAGGGAAAACGTCCACATCTATGTTGAGCGTGGTATAAATACCGCCTATCAGAAGAAGAATTGCACCGGCAATGATGAGCGGGCGGTTCTGCAATGAAAAACGTATAATCCTGTCCAGCATATAGTTCCGGTATTAATGATTGTGGGAATGACCTTCCGGAACCACTCCGGATACGGAAGCGAGCCTGACCTGGAACACGCCTTCGGTCACCACCTCATCCCCTGCGTTGAGACCGGATATGATTTCCCTGCGGATACCGTCAGTACGCCCTGTCCTGACTTCCTGCTTGCGGTATTCTTCCTCGCATAGTCTTATATATACGAAATGTACACCCTGTTCTTCGGTCAGGGCCGTCTCCGGGACTGAGATGACATTGTCCTCACGCGAATCCACGAGCCAGATGTCGGCATAGGATCCCGGAACAATGTTCCCGGCATTGCGGAACTCGAAAGTCACCGGAATGAAGAATGAACCCTGTGCTGCCGCCCTTCCGGAAGAGAGTTTGCGTCCTCCGAGAGCTTCCACACTGTAGGTTTCGGAAGAATAAGAGGGGCGGAAGTTCGCCCCGGACACGGATGCTATCCTGCTGTAATACCTTTCCGGAACATCGGCCCTGAGCTGGAGGAAACGGTTCTGTGTAATGACCGCAAGCGCCTGTCCTGCAGAGACATAATCCCCTTCGGACACGAAGCATTGCTTCACATGTCCGGAAATGCGGGACTTGACGGCGACACCGTTCTCGCTGTACTTTCCTTTGTATGCCTCATATTCGGTCCTGGCATTCGTGTATGCGAGTTCTGCCTGCTCGAACGCTTTTCTCGATATCGCTCCGGACTCCACAAGAGATGAAGCCCTTTCATATTCTTTCGCAGCAGCCTCGTAGGCTGCCTGGGCCTTCATTGCCTGCTCGCCCTCCGGCATTTCCCTGGAAGAAATCCACATCAGGGTGCTGCCTTCACGTACATTGACACCCGGCACAATCCGCTGCGATGCGCCTTTGGAAGAGGTCCCGCCGAAAGAGACGATGCCGGAAGCCGTGGCGGAAAGCGTCACCTCGTCACCCTGGGCAGGCAGAATCTCCCCGCTGACCCTTATCACTCCGCTGAAAGGACCAGGAGTGACGGTCTCGGTACGCAGTCCTGCCGCCTCGGCCTTTTCATGGGAGAATTCTATTATATCCTTATGGTTCTCCCCTTCATGTGAATGCTGTCCTTCATGGTCATGAGCGTCGTGCACGGACTCGTGGTCATGCATATCGTGGTCATGCCCCTCATGGTCATGCTCTTCGTGGTGCATTTCATGTTCATGGACTTCTTCGTGCTCATGGGAAGCACTCTCTCCGTGCCCGTTGCCGCAGGACGGCATGAAAAGCACGATGGCGAGAGAAACGGCGATATTGGAAAATCTGTTCATAGTGTATTACCGGTTTCAGTTTTCATAGACTGCAAAAGTAAGAATTGATTTGCGCAACCGGGTTGCAAAAACTTTTTTGAAAAATTTTTTGAGAAATGCTTGCATATTGAAAAAATCTTCATACCTTTGCAGTGTACTAATGAACTAATACACATAAACGGATGTAAAAACAGTTCACCGGCACATAACAATTTGAACGGAAATACGACAATACTGTATAACAAATAAATAAGTTTCGCAGAGCGAAACAACTGCTTTTGAGGCCTTCAGGCCGAGGGTAGGTCGGGAGCGTTCAGCAAAAGCCCAGTGGTCTTTTGCAGCGAGCAGG
>SFNZ01000068.1 GCA_004552615.1 Bacteroidales bacterium
AGTTCCCCCAAAATGCTGCCAGTGCTCTCATCTACAATCGCATCGGGATAGACGTCTCTAACGTATGTGCATACACCTTGTTTCACTCCCAATTTATCAAGGTTTTTATTTTCGGCGAAGTCATCACAGTACTTCTCCCAGATCTCATTGTCTTTTACGCAGTTGCAAGGATCCACGAATATGATGTCGCAGTTCTCGAAATGAGTTTTAATCGTTTTCTTCCCGAATAGCATAGAGCAAATTTTAGTATTGAAAATAACGGACGGGCGAGCAAAAATCTTGCCAGCAAGCCCTGACCACTTCACGTGTCACGGGAACCTTTATTCCCAGAAACTTGTCACCCTCTCCGTACTGCCCGGGCCCGCATTTGAAAAATCGCGTCATTTTTATTATCCCGGCCATTGATAAGGATGTTTCTGTTTGACGGCCGGAAATTGAAAAATTGAAGATTCCTTTGCTTAATATGCGGATAAGTCTTAATTTTGCCGGATTGAAAGAATTTTATTTATGGAAAGAAGGACAAGAGTAAGATTTGCGCCGTCCCCGACAGGCCCGCTGCACATGGGAGGAGTCCGGACTGCATTGTACAACTATCTGTATGCCAAGCAGAAAGGCGGAGATTTCATCATACGAATAGAGGATACTGATTCGCACAGATTCGTGCCGGGTGCCGAGAAGTACATCATCGAGGCGCTCAACTGGTGCGGAATCCATCCTGACGAGGGAGTGGACGAGAACGGAAATGTGGTGGAGACACCTTCGGAAAAGCATCCGCACGCTCCGTACAGACAGTCCCAGCGCAAGGGCATCTACAGGGAATATGCGGACAAACTGATTGCCAACGGCTATGCCTATTATGCATTCGACACTGCCGAGGAACTCGAAGCGAAGAGGAACGAGGCGGAGGCTGCCGGCGGCACCTTCATCTACAATCAGGTGACACGCAAGGAATTACGCAATTCCCTCACCCTGCCGGAGGACGAGGTAAGGAATCTCCTCGAGACCACTGATACATGGACCATACGCTTCAAGATGCCGGAGAACACGGTAGTGAAGATGGATGACCTTATCCGCGGCCATATTGAGGTCAATACCGATACTCTTGACGACAAAGTGCTCTGGAAAAGGGCCGACGAGCTCCCGACTTATCATCTTGCAAACATCGTGGACGACCATCTCATGGAAATCAGCGAGGTCATCCGCGGAGAGGAGTGGCTGCCGTCGCTCCCGCTTCACTATATGCTGTACAAGGCTTTCGGCTGGGAAGATACGATGCCGCGTTTCGCCCATCTGTCCCTCCTTCTCAAACCGGACGGGAAAGGCAAGCTGAGCAAGCGTGACGGAGACCGCCTCGGATTCCCGGTATTCCCTCTGAGATGGGTCAATCCTGCAGGAGAGGAGTCCCGCGGCTATCGTGAGGACGGTTATTTCCCGGAGGCTTTCGTCAATATGCTGGCAATGCTCGGTTGGAATCCGGGAGACGACAGGGAACTGTTCACGATTGACGAACTCGTGGAGGTGTTCTCCCTTGACAGGGTCATCAAGTCCGGAGCAAGGTTCAATCCCGAGAAGGCCAGATGGTACAACAAGGAATATCTCCGCATGAAGTCCGTTGACGAGCTTGCAGGGCTTTTCGTGCCAGTGCTCGAATCCCACGGAATCAAGGTGGTGGACTGCCCTGCCTGCGCATTGACCGCAGGGGCTGAATTCGCCGGGAAAGGCATTGATTTCAAGAATCATATAGTCACAAGGGAATATGTTCATGACGTGGTGGCACTTATCAGCGAGAGGGCTTCTTTCGTGAAGGATTTCTGGGATATTGCCGCATGCCTGTTCATATCACCTTCCGGGTACGCGGACTTCGGGGTGAAGGCCGGAGGGCTTGAGGCCCAGAAACCTGCCGATCCGAGAAGGGCTGCAGACCCCCGCGTGAAGGTGTTCGATGACTCCCTCACTGCTCCGTTCCTCGCCAAGGATGCGGACAAGTTCTGGAAGGCGGAGAATTACGGGCCTGCATATCTGGTAGTTGACCATGTCTGCGCGTTTGACGGGGCATTCACCAAGGAGAATGTGGAGCATTGCCTCGAGGATTTCATCCGTGAACAGGGCTGGCCTATGGGCAAGGTGATGAACTGCATCCGTCTCGCCCTGACCGGAGCATCGAGCGGACTCGGAATCGCGGACATTCTCTCGTTCATCGGCAAGAAGGAGTTTGCCGCCCGGATGGGATTTGCCGGAGAAAGGCTCGGAAGAGAATGAATTTGACACAAAAAATCTATAGTATGAAAATAGGAATTTGCAGTGACCATGCCGGCTTCGAGTACAAGACGAAGCTCATACCATATCTTGAGAAAATGGGCCATGAAATGGTGGATTTCGGGACTGATTCTACGGAAAGCATTGACTATCCGGATGTTGCCCATCCTCTTGCTGAAGCTGTGGAGAATGGGACTGTGGACTGCGGCATAGCCATGTGCGGGACCGGAAACGGAATGGCCCTCACGCTGAACAAGCATCAGGGTGTCAGGGCAGGTATCGCATGGGGTACTGAGATAGGCCGTCTCGTCAAGGCCCACAACAAGGCCAATGTCCTCGTCATGCCGGCGAGGTTCATTTCCTACAGGATGGTGCAGGCCATCACCAAGGTCTGGCTCGAGACTCCTTTCGAGGGCGGAAGGCATCAGCGCAGGATTGACAAGGTTCCCTGCAAATAGCCATGATATTGTCGAAAGCAGCAGTAGGGGAGACTGTATTGTCCCGGAGCATTGACGATTATCCTGAGGGAATCATCATTCCGGTTGACAAGCCGTACCGCTGGACGTCCGCAGACGTGATAAGGAAAATGAAATTCTGCGCGTGCAGGCATTTCCGCAAGAAGAATCTCAAGGTGGGCCATGCCGGGACTCTTGACCCTCTCGCCACGGGTGTCCTGATAGTATGCGTGGGCAAGGCAACGAGGCTCGCAGAGGAACTCCAGAAGCATGAGAAAGAATATGTGGCGGGCATTTCATTCGGGGCTACGACTCCTTCCTATGATCTTGAAAAAGAGATAGATATGCGTTATCCCACGGACGGGGTCAGCGAGGAGAGCCTGCGTGCCGTTCTTCCGGGATTTCTGGGCGGGCAGGAGCAGGTGGCTCCATTGTTCTCGGCCAAATCCATCGATGGAGTCCGGGCCTATGAGCTTGCCCGGAAGGAATGGCGGAGAAGCCGGACCGGGGACGGTACTTCAACGGCGTTCGACCATTCGGCGGCCGACATACTGAACCGCCAGAATATCAACATTTCCGAGATTGAATTGCTTTCCTTCTTCCCTGAGGGGCTGCCGGGGAAGGCCGATGTCGAACTTTCGCAAGGTGATGCCCGTAACGGGGCGGAGGACAGGAGGAATCTCCGTATAAATGTCACGGACAATTCGTCCCTTCATCTTCCTCATGCGGACGTGCGGGTGGTGTGCTCGAAAGGTACTTATGTCAGGGCTTTGGCAAGGGATATCGGGGAGGCTCTCGGCTCGGGAGCCCATCTGGATGCTCTCCGCAGGACCCGCAACGGGGGATTCAGGGTGGAAGATGCCCTTTCCGTGGATGAAGCGGCAGGATTGTTCAATACCAAAACAGAATAGCGATATGCAGACAGTGAAACTGAACAACGGCGTGGAAATGCCGGTATTGGGACTTGGAACCTACAAGGCCACTGACCCGGGAGAATGCAGGCAGGCGGTCATTGATGCTCTTGAGCTGGGCTACAGGTTGATAGATACTGCCCAGATTTATCATAACGAAGAGTATGTAGGAGAGGCGATTGCCGCTTCGGGCGTACCGAGGGACGAGATTTTCATCACCACCAAGGTATGGCCTGACAGGTTCGGTGATGCAAGGTCATCCGTGGAGGAGTCCATGCGAAAGCTGCGCACTGATTATCTGGACCTTGTGCTGCTGCATTGGCCTTACGGGGATACTTACGCTGCCTACAGGGCGCTGGAGGAAATGTACGAGGAGGGGACAGTAAGGGCGATCGGAGTGTCCAATTACAATTCCGACCGTCTCATCGACCTGGTGCATTTCAACAAGGTAGTCCCTGCCGTGAACCAGGTGGAGACCAATCTCACCGAGCAGCGTGTTGCGGACCATGTCTGGATGGAGCGTCTCGGCGTCTGCCATCAGGGCTATATGCCGTTCGGACAGGGCAGGATGGACGAGATTTTCGGAGATCCGGCGCTTCTCGGGATTGCCTCGAAATACGGCAAGACCCCAAGGCAGGTGACCCTCCGCTTCCAGATACAGAGCGGTGTATGCGTGATTCCCAAGAGTGTCCACAGGGACAGGATCAAGTCCAATATGGAAGTCTTCGATTTCAGCCTCACGGAAGAGGAGATATCAGTTCTCCGCGGATTCGACAGGCATCATCCTCTCACGGGAGATCCTGAGACTCCTGAACGTACAATAAAAATCACCGGTTTTACACTGTAAACCGGTGATTTTGAAATTATTGTATAGATTGTTCCCTACGGATTCAGGAAGCCTCCCCGCTCGGCTTGTCAAGTCCTAGTTCAGGATGGCGGTCTGACGAACGCGCCAGGAGGACGGACACAATGATTGCCAGCACGCAGAGCGTGAGGAAGACATATTCTGAATGGAGGGCGGCCACACGGCCGCTCCCGGCGTCTCCGGCAGTACCTTTCTTGAATATGAAACCGACTATGATCGGAACAATGAGCATACCCATGTTCTGGATCCAGTAGATAAGCGAGTAGGCAGTGCCGAGATTCTTCTCCGGCACTATCTTCGACACGGACGGCCACAGTGCGGCGGGAACCAGTGAATATCCGATTCCGAGAATCGCTATCCCGGCATATCCGAATGCCATTATCCCGGCAGGAGCGAATGCTATGAGCAGATGCGCAATCAGCACGAGGACCGAACCGGCAATCATCCAGCGTGTGCCCCGTCCGACTTTGTCCACCATCGAGCCGAAAAGCGGGGCGAAAATCACGGTCGAGAACGGTATCAGGGATACCATCAGGCTCGCCGTCTCAGCCGGCAGGTCAAATCTCGGTATGAGGATGGAGGTGGCGAATTTCTTGAACGAGATTATGCTGCAATAGAAGAATACGCAGAGAAGTGCGGACATGATGAACTGCCTGTTGGCCAGCACCTTGAAGATATCCGAGAACTTGAATTCGTCCTCTTCCGAGCGGGCTTTCCTATCGGTGGAGCCCGTCATTGCATCGAATCTCGCGTCCATTGCCACGAATACCGCCCAGAGCACAGTGCCGGCCAGCAGCAGGACAAGCCCTGCGAAAGCCGGTCTTGCGGTCTCCGCGAGTGTATAGACCTCACCCGGGGCCTTTGCAGCAACCAATAAGGGGGACAGCAGGAGGGCCAGCGCGGTACCGAGTCTCGCGATAGCCAGCTGGAGACCCATGGCGAATGCCATGTTCCTGCCCTTGAACCATTTGGCTATTGACCTGGTCACGGCCACGCCGGCTATTTCGCTTCCGAGCCCGAAAAGCATGCATCCGACATAGGCTATCATCAGGGAAGTGTGCGGGGCGAGTCCGGAAGTGATTGCCACCGTGACGATTGCGGCACCGCCTGTCATCAGTCCGACGAAAATCGAGCCTGTTACCCTTACACCCCACTTGTCGAGCAGCATTCCGCAGACTATCAGTCCTCCCCATACGCAGAGGAACGAATAGCCGCCTGCGTAGAACCCGTAATCAGCTGAATTCCATCCCAGTTCCAGTAGTTCCGGATTGCGGAAAAGCTGGGACAGGGATGAAAACATGTCATCGAAGAAATATGATGCGAACATTGGCACCACCAGGCAGGCCAGGGCTGCCCAGCAGGACACCGCGCTCAGTTTTCTTTCACCGGTCATCGCTTATTTCTTCACGTTAGGTTCCTCGAGCCTGTATCCTTTTCTCTTGTCCTCGATCTTGAGGAGGAACGTGAGGATGAATGCCAGTATGCCGAATGTCGAGAAGATGATCATAGGCATGACATAGCCTCCTGTTTTCTGCAGCACGACGCCGATGAGAAGCGGCACGAGGCAGAGACCGATGTTCTGTACCCAGAATATGAGGCAGTATGCCGAGCCGAGAATCTTCTCGTCGATAATCTTCGGCACTGACGGCCAGAGGGCTGCAGGTACGAGGGAGAATGATACTCCGAGAACCACGATCAGGAGCATTGCGAGACCTTTGCTCGGGAATGCAGGAAGCACGAATGCGAAACTCAGATGGCAGACTATCATGATGATGGCACCTGCCATGAGCATTGACGCGCCCTTGCCCTTGAAGTCGAGGAACGCTCCGAGGAACGGAGTCAGCACCATTGCCAGGATCGGGAAGCAGCTGAAGAGCTGCGATGCTGTGGCTGCGTCCACGTTGAGGGTGACTTCCAGATAGTTAGGTGCATATCTCTGGAACGGGAAGATGGCGCTGTAATAGAGGACGCAGAGCAGTGCCACGATCCAGAACATCTTGCTCGAGAAAATCTTGCCGAGGTCGCTGATATGGAATTCGTCCTCCGGGGACTTCTCCGTGGACATCAGGCCGGCTTCCACGAGCTGAGCGTCGAATTTCCTGTCCATGAACGTGAAGATGAGGAAGAAGAGCAGTCCGACCACGAGCAGTGCGGTGCAGAATCCTACAGGAGCCACTACTGAGCTGTCGAACTTGGCTGCAATGAGAGGTGAGATCCACATTACGGCGAACACTCCGAGCCTGGCGATTGCCATCTCAAGGCCCATTGCGAGAGCCATTTCCTTGCCCTTGAACCATTTGGCTATTGCCTTGGAAACTGTGGTACCGGCCATTTCACAGCCGCATCCGAATATCATGAAGCCGAGGCAAGCCATCTTTGCGCTGCCCGGAAGGGCGGTCCACCAGCTGTTCAGCCAGCCGCAGAAAGAGGTGGCCTGGAACCAGTCGCTGATACCTATATATTTGATGCAGGCACCGAGAACCATCAGGGATGCGGAGAGGAGACCGGTGAAGCGTACTCCCATCTTGTCGAGGATGATTCCGGCGAAGATCAGGAAGAAGCAGAATACGTTGAGGAAATACTCAGATGCGGCGTATGTTCCGAATACGGAAGAATCCCATCCTCTCGAGCTCTCCACGAGGGATTTGAGAGGGGACATGACGTCCACGAACATGTAGCCGAAGAACATCATCAAGGCGATGAGAACTAGAACTGACCAGCGGGCTATCGCGCTGTCATTCATTAATTTCTGTGCTTTTGTCATATTGTTTGGTTTTAATTGTCCGCCAAAATCCCTGCAAGATATTCAATAAATCATAAACGACAAAATTTTATTCAATTCAGAATTTGTTCGTATATTGTGGGGAATTTCACCATGAACAATATGCTGGATAACATAAATTGCCCTGAAGATCTCCGGAAACTCGATCCGGGACAGCTCAGTCCGCTGTGCAGGGAAATCAGGGATTATATAATCGAATGCTGCTCTACCAATCCCGGGCATCTCGGCTCAAGCCTCGGTGCCGTGGAACTCATTGTAGGACTGCATTATGTCTATAATACTCCTTTTGACAAAATCGTCTTCGACGTGGGGCATCAGGCCTATGCCCACAAGATTCTGACAGGCAGGCGGGAAGCGTTCAGGAAGAACAGGATGAGAGACGGACTCAGCGGATTCCCGAACCGCGCAGAAAGCGAGTATGACATTTTCGGTACGGGACATTCCTCCACATCCATCTCCGCGGCTCTCGGGCTTTCCAGTGCGGCGCGTCTCCGGGGCTCCGGTGAGAAGGTGGTTGCCCTGCTCGGTGACGGGGCGCTGACGGGCGGGTTGGCCCTCGAGGGCCTGAACAATGCCGGTGCGAGCCGGAGCGACATTCTCATAATACTGAATGACAATAATATTTCCATAGACAAGAATACGGGCGGCATCCACAATCATCTGCTCCGCCTTACAACGGATCCCAAATACCTGCGTCTCAAGGACAAAATCTGGGACGGGATTGGAGAGGGCCATCTGCGGGACAGGATGCAGAAAATCGTCCGCAGCACGAAGTCCTCGATTCTGGGCGGAGGCTATCACGGACCGTTCTTCGAGGCTCTGGGCTTCAGGTATTTCGGGCCGATAGACGGCAATGACATCGATGCCGTGGTGGACGCCCTCAAGAGGCTCCGGGAGATCAGGGGGCCGAGGATTCTTCACACCATCACCATGAAGGGCAAAGGCTATCTGCCGGCCGAGTCGGACCCTACGGTATGGCATGCTCCTGGAAGGTTCAATGTGGATACCGGCTTGAGAATCAAGACTGAACATCGCGCGGACCGGTATCAGGACGTGTTCGGGGAGGTGCTCGTGGACCTGGCGCATAAGGACAGCCGGATAGTGGGAGTCACCCCGGCGATGGCTTCCGGTTGCGGCATGAACGTGCTGGCCCGGGAGATTCCGGAGCGTTTCTTCGATGTCGGAATCGAGGAAGAGCATGCAGTTACATTCTCCGCCGGGTTGGCGGCCGGGGGAATGAAGCCTTTCTGCAACATCTATTCGTCATTTTCCCAGAGGGCCTATGACGGGATTATTCACGACGTGGCCCTGCAGAATCTGCCTGTCGTGCTCTGTTTTGACCGGGCCGGGCTCGTCGGCGAGGACGGTGCCACCCATCACGGATGTCTCGACATGGCCGCGTACAGGCCCGTTCCCAATGCTGTCATAGCGGCTCCGAGGAACGAGACCGAGCTGAAATGCCTCATGTATACGGCTTCGCTGTATGAAGGAGGTCCTTTTATAATAAGGTACCCGAGAGGATGCGGGGAAGGAGTCGCCTGGCGGGATGCTGAATACAGGTTCCTGGAGCCGGGCAGGGGAGAGAAACTGCAGGACGGGACAGGGATTGCGATACTTGCAGCAGGTCCGGAGGCTGTCCGGGCAATGGAGGCTGCCGCGATGATCGAGGAGTCATGCGGGGTGCGGCCTGCCGTATATGACATGCGCTATGTCAAGCCGATGGATACGTGCATACTCGAGGAGGCGGCTTCCGTGGGCCGTATCCTGACTGTGGAGGAAGGTTCGCTGGCAGGCGGACTTTTCGGCGCGGTGACTGAATATATGGCTTCCAACGGACACCTCGCAGAGGTGCGGGGGCTCGGAATACCAGACAGATACATCCCTCAGGACCGGCAGGATGCGCAGCGTGCGGAGTGCGGGCTGGATGCCCGCGGTATAATGCAGTCGGCGATGGATTTGATAAAAATTGAAGAAAAAAGTCAAAAAAATTTGTAGAATCAGAATTAATGCCTATCTTTGCAATCCCTTACGATAAGTAAGGCGGTCAGATTGCCGATGTAGCTCAGTTGGCCAGAGCACGTGATTTGTAATCTCGGGGTCGTGGGTTCGACTCCCTCCATCGGCTCAAAAGTTCTTTGTAAGGAATTGGGAGAATACCAGAGTGGCCAAATGGGGCAGACTGTAAATCTGCTGGCTTATGCCTTCGGTGGTTCGAATCCATCTTCTCCCACCATAAATCGCGGAAGTAGCTCAGTTGGTAGAGCATCAGCCTTCCAAGCTGAGGGTCGCGAGTTCGAACCTCGTTTTCCGCTCCAATTCAAAAGGTCGCCGGTGTAGCTCAGGGGTAGAGCGCATCCTTGGTAAGGATGAGGTCATGAGTTCAATTCCCATCATCGGCTCTAAATGCCGGTTTAACAAGCCGGCTTGTTTTTGCAACAACTTTTATACGTAATATTATGGCAAAAGAAGTTTTTAAGAGGGATAAACCTCATGTTAACATTGGTACAATTGGCCATGTT
>SFNZ01000144.1 GCA_004552615.1 Bacteroidales bacterium
AAACATTGTGAGTTCTGCGGGACAGAGTTCACAACACCTATTCATTTGCGCCGCTACTGCAGCAAGAGTTGCGTACGAGCCGCCTACAAGATGAGGCTTAAGGAGAAGAGGAAATCCGATGCTGTCAAGACATTGGAGAGAAGCCATGGGCTCATGCCCGAGGTCTGCTATTTCAGCGTGACACAGACCGCATCAATCTTGGGCCTGTCCCGGATGTCTGTCTATCGGATGATATACGACGGGCGCCTGAAGGCCACGAGGCTGTCATCCAGGGCCACAAGAATCAGTCGAGAAGACATTGAATCCACCATGATTGCGCAGAGGCTGTTCTCCCCTGCCGATTTCTACACATTTAACGACATTCTGAAGATGACCGGGCGCTCCAGATCCTGGACTTTCAATTTTCTCAGGAGGAACGGAATCACTCACACCTGCCATTCCGGCATCAGGCACTATGACAAGATCCTCTTTGACAAGGTATGGGCACAGACCTCTGTAACACTGCCCGAGAAAGGATGGATAACCATAGAGCAGGTCTGCAATGAATTCCATATGAACAGGTCCTTTGCGCGGCTTCAGCTGGCGGTTAACCAGATTACTCGCAGGACGTCGGGCAACACGACATACTACTCAAGGCAGGAAATCATAAATGTAAAAGGGGCTTCCGGCGGCAGCTATTTCTGCTCAGTGCAGGAAGCCATGAATGATTACGGCATGAGTTACGATCAGGTGCGGCATTACCTCAAGCAGGGGAAGATTCAATCACAAGTCATCAACGGCGACCTGAAATTTGAACGGGACCGCTTCGAAGAAGCGGCGCACATCAACGACAGGACACCCAAAACCGCAGAATTATGAAAGCCACTAGAATAAATATCCGCAAGCGTCAGATTTCGAATGGACGCTCAAGCCTTTACCTTGACTACTACCCCGGAGTATTTGACCGGATAAAGAAAAGGATGGTCCGACATGAGACACTCTACCTGTATGTTTACAACCGGCCGGAAACGCTCGCAGACAGGCAGCACAATGACGAGATGATGGAACTCGCACGCCAGATAAGGACGAAAAGAATGATTGACATAAGTTCTGCATACTACGGAATCACCAAGAAGGCAGCATTGATAAAGGGAGATTTCCTCCAATATTTTGAGGAACGCTGCATGCTGAAGAACAACACCTACCATAGTGTATTCAAGCACTTTTATCAGTTCTGCAACGGATACTGCACGTTTGAACAATTGTCCGTGACGATGTGCGAGCAGTTCAGGCATTACCTGTTGCATGCAGCACAAAGCAAGACGACCCGTAAACCGCTCAGCAAGACTACGGCATCGTCATACTATGACATGTTTCTGTATATCCTGAAGATTGCGTACAACGACAATGCAATCAGCAGCAACCTTGCTGAATGCGTTTCCGGAATCAGGGCGGAAAAGAAAATCATGACCAGCCTGAACTACGAAGAGCTGGACAGGTTGTTCAAGACCCCGTGCAAATATGAGGTATTGAGGCGAGCGTCCATTTTTGCTGTGCTTTCGGGACTGCGTAGGGGTGATATACTCGCATTGGAATGGAAGGACTACGAGAAAGACTACCACGGAAAGCCGACATTCAGGATAGTGACGAAGAAGACCGGGGCTGTCTCACATCATCCAGTTTCCGCAGAAGCCATGGATGCGTGTGGACCGGTGGGAGACGGGCTGATTTTCAAGGGACTTACCTTAAGCATGACCACAATCTCTTTCAAGAAATGGGTGGCCGATGCCGGAATCAGCAAGCCCGTCTCGTTCCACACCCTCCGACACACCTATGCGACCCTCCTGCACGAGAATGGCAACAGCCTGTACACCATCCAGAATCTAATGATTCATCTGCATCCGGGAACGACTGCGCAATACATCTGCAATTCCGATGCACTGGCCAGAAAGGCAGCTGACAGTCTGCATCTCCAACCGTCCAGATTAAAGAGGCTGCTCTCCAAAGTCAAAGAATTATTCAGGTAAAAACAGGATTATTCCAATCAACCGGGAACGTGGTTGAATCTCCGTGGCGATATGATTACCGGCACGAAAGCATCGCGCACAATAGGATAGGCCCGGGCATAGAATTCAGTTTGCTAAATCCGAATTTCTCGGTGTCTTCCTAACCTCAACCCATGCTCCGACCAAGCGTCCGGCAAGCCGGCACCAGTCTGTCCCTCGGGCCGCGTACCCACAGGAGGCTGACCCAAAAGTCAAATTGACTTAGGTCAGCCTCTTTCGTTTCTCCGCTTTTGAGGGGGTCCATCTGGTCTTCGCCGTGCGGTCTGAGGACCTCCTTCGCTTCGCTCCAATTAAGCCTGACGTTATATGGCCTCTAAACCATCATATCATTGCCGTTTCCCACCAGAATAGTTATAACTTTGAGTATTAATTACATGCAAGATCTTCCTTCATAAAAGTCGGAATTCCCCTCATAGATGTCTGGTGAAGGATGTTCTCCACCCACGCTGGCTTTGAGTCGCATTTCCCTCTTCTCTTCCCGGTCTCCGTGCCAACTACCACCCAATCGATGCCCTGCAAATCCATGTCCTCCGGCATCGGAGAGAACATCGGCTCGAATGTGACATGGTAATGCCTGCATTTGATGTGCTCACGAAGATCTGCAATACGGTGCAACTCATTTCGATGGGTTACGGTAACGCCAATCCAGGCATTGTCGAAGTCCGTCTCAAAGTCGATCCGCTCCGGCCGCTTGGTCAGGAAAACATACTGATGCTGCGGATTGGCTTTCATCCGTTCGAAGATCTCCTCCCGCCACTCGGGCAGCCAGCCAGTAAAGTCGCTGAGACCGGTCATAAACCATACGTGAGGCTGCTTGTTGTCCAGGATATGGAGCTTGTTCCTGAAGAATACGGGCTTGGAGAAGTCGTCGGTCATATGGAAACGCCGGCAGTTGTTTCTGGCATAGCAATAAGGACAACCGATGTCACAACCGACAATCAGGTTGACGTTTTTGATCAAGGATTTGATACAGACAGACATGGACGGCTATTTATTGTTCAGGCGGATTTCCTCGTGGTAGAAATAGTTGACGATGACCGGTTTACCTGGCTTGCTTCGCCCGTAAGGAAGATCGTTTCTCAAGTACGGAAAATCATTGTCGATGCATATTTGCTTCACCTGCGCCTCCAGATCCTGCCAATAGCCGCGCTTCCCCTTGTTGTAGATTTCGTCGTACAGCGGAACCAGATGGAGATACTTTTCGTCAATGTAGCGCATGATCTCACCCTTGAACTGGCCGCGGAGGTTCAGGTTCTCCAGCCAGATGAGGTCAGCCTGATCCTTTACGCGTCCGATGATGGCCGGTACATCTGTGATGCCCGGGAAAATGGGCGAAACGAAGCAGACGGTGCGGATTCCCTCGTCGTGGAACTTTTTCATAGCAGCCAGGCGGCGTTCGATGCTGGGGGCATCATCCATATCGTCCTTGAAGTGTTCGTCCAGGGTGTTGACCGACCAGGAAATCGTCACCTTGGGAAAAGTCTTCAGAAGGTCGATATCCCGCAGGACCAGGTCTGACTTGGTGGTGACCATAATCTCCGCCGACGAGCCCCGAAGCTGCTCCAGCAGCATCCGGGTACGCTTATAAGTAGCCTCGTACTCGTTATAACCATCGGTAACAGAGCCTATGACGATACGCTGTCCGTCGTATTTGTGAGGATCCGTGATTCTGGGCCAACTCTTCACGTCAAGGAACGTACCCCATTTTTCCGTATGGCCGGTAAAGCGTTTCATGAATGAGGCGTAGCAGTACCGGCAAGCATGCGGGCAGCCTACATAAGGATTGACGGAGTATCCCCCCACTGGAAGGGAAGATTTGGTCATGACGGTCTTGACGTCCTTATAGGCCAGTGTTGTAACAGTCGCCATGATTACCAGTTAAGAGGTTCCCGGAGGATATTCCCATCAGTCATGGGGCTGTCGGCTTCTCCAAATGCATTGGCCTTGTACTGGATGCACAGCATCGTCAGGTTCTCCTGGCCGTTGTTCTTCAGGGCCCGTTTTCCGTCGGGCGACACACGGATAACGGATCCTTCGAGGACAGGGAAGATTTCGCCGTCAACCTGGTACAGGCCTTCACCCTTGATAATGATATAAAGCTCCTCATGCGTCTTGCAAGCGTCTGGAAACTGAGTTCGCTGCCTGTCGCACCAACGGCTTGGCCGACGAACACTTTCCCATGAAGGACATTCGGTCCCATCGGGAGTTCGTAACCGATAACCTCATCCCATGAGCCGATGTTGACGGCTTCAAAGTTCTGACCTTTCGCAATTGTCTCAATTTGTTTCATCGCTTTCATATTTTATTGGTTTTCAATATTTGTTTCTAATAGAAACTTTGTATCTTTGCGCAAAGATAGCACCTTTGGTCAACTCTTGCAATACGGTACATGAAGGTGCAATAGTTACAGCGAGGAAACAATTGATGATTATCAGACAAATAGATTATGGCAAATTTTGAAGGTTTTTGCCCAGTCCGGAATATCCTCTCCCAGATAGGAGACAAATGGTCCGTCCTGGCCATGGTGGCCATCCAGAAATACGGCGTGTGCCGCTTCCGGGATTTCCAGAAAGACATGCCGGATGTTTCCAGGAAAATGCTTTCCCAGACACTGAAACGCCTGGAGGATTATCGGCTGGTCACCCGCACGGTCTACGCGGAAGTCCCGCCAAGGGTCGAGTACAGTTTGACCGAACTGGGAGAATCTTTCCTGCCGGCCTTGAACGGTATTATTGATTGGGCTTTGACAAACAGAGATGCTCTGGCTCCGCATGGCCGCCGCGAATAACATCAAATAATTCCCATTTAACGAGCAGATCATCTAAGATTATGACAACAGAAGAGGAGACCACGGCCTCCTCTCCTGAATTCTATAAATCCGATCTTACTCTGCCGGCTGCCACTTGCAGCGGACAGGTGATACGATGGCTCCGTCCTTCTTGAGCTGGGCGAAAGCCTTGTCCACCT
>SFNZ01000013.1 GCA_004552615.1 Bacteroidales bacterium
AGGGCAATCAAGCGCAGGCGTGACGACTGCTCCTACAAGCTGTACTTCACATACCTGAACTATGACCATCGCATCCAGGCCATGATCTACACGACAAACTGGATAGAGAGGCTCCAGAAGGACTTCCGACGGGTCACCAGGATGCGGGGTGCGATGCCTAACGAAGAATCTGTCCTTCTGCTGATGGGAAAGACGGCCATGGATAAGAAATCGTACCTGCGGCAGGTGCCTAGAATTGATCTGGATGAGACGCTATTCCCACCAGAGAAGGCGGCACCGCAGCCGGAATATACGACCTCCGGCTGCTACGATCCGAAGCTGCGCGAGCTCGCTGAAATGGCTCGCTCCGCTTCGGCCGTTGCCGAAGATGACGAACCAAAAGAAAACTGATTATATTTGCATATCTAAAGAGTCCGAGGGACCGGCTCCGGACACACTCGATGAAACACTACCACAAATAGGCGACAGAAAAGTCTCCATTTCTTCCTGATAAGAGGCTATCTGGGGATGGTTTTCAATCTATCAAGGGGTGATCTTAATTGATAGAAAAACCCTTTTCAGACACTTGCAGAGGGGTTTTGATAGATCTGAAAGAAAATGCCCAACCTAAGTTATCTTAGATCGGGCAATTCCCCTTGTGGTCCCAACAGGGCTTGAACCTGTGACCCTCTGATTATGAGTCAGATGCTACTAACCAACTGAGCTATGGGACCAATATTGCAAAACCGGTTAATCCCGGTTTTGCAAATATAAGAATTTTTCCTGACTTCTGAAAAGAATCATCCATCAGGATGCTGATTTCGATCAGACTTTGATCTCGACCTCTACACCTGAAGGCAGCTCGAGCTTCATAAGAGCGTCAACTGTCTTGGCATTTGACTCGTCAATATCAAGAAGACGGCAGTAAGAGCTGAGCTGGAACTGCTCGCGGGACTTCTTGTTCACGAAAGTCGAACGGTTGACAGTGAAGATCTTGGTGCTGGTAGGAAGTGGAATAGGACCACAGACCTTGGCACCGGTGGAAGACACTGTATCGGCGATTTTCTTGGCTGACTTGTCAAGCAGCATATGATCGAATGATTTGAGTTTTATTCTGATTTTCTGACTCATATCAATAATCTTTTTACCGTTAATAATTATTCTTCATCAGTTGCTTTGTAACCGCTCTTCTCTACGATATCCTTGGCCAGGTTGGCCGGAACCTCTGAGTAGTGGTCGAAGCTCATGGTGCTGGTGGCACGTCCTGAAGAAAGGGTTCTGAGGACGGTCACATAACCGAACTGCTCTGCGAGCGGAACAAATGCCTTGATGATTCTTGCACCGTTGGCTGTGGAATCCATAGCGTTGATCTGGCCCCTGCGACGGTTGAGGTCACCCACGATGTCACCCATATATTCCTCCGGAGTAACAACCTCGAGATTCATGATAGGCTCGAGGAGAACCGGATGAGCTTTCGGGCAGGCGTGACGGAATGCCATGCGGGCGCAGATCTCGAATGAGAGCTGGTCTGAGTCCACCGGATGGTAAGAACCGTCAAGCACAGTAACCTTGAGTGAAGGAACCTCGTATCCTGCGAGGACACCGTTTGCCATTGCAGATTCGAAACCTTTCTGGATGCAAGGGATGAACTCCTTCGGGATGTTTCCTCCCTTGACCTGGTTCTCGAACTGAAGACCGGTGTGGCCCTCTTCTGCAGGTCCGATCTCAACGATGATGTCAGCGAACTTACCACGACCGCCGGACTGCTTCTTGAAGAGCTCGCGGTGCTGTACAGGAGTAGTGATAGCCTCCTTGTAGTTCACCTGAGGTGCACCCTGGTTGATCTCTACGCCGAACTCGCGACGGAGACGGTCAACGATGATGTCGAGGTGAAGCTCACCCATACCGCTGATGACGGTCTGGCCGGTCTCATGGTCTGACTTGACTGTGAAGGTAGGGTCCTCCTCAGCAAGCTTGCCGAGAGCTACGCCGAGCTTCTCAAGGTCTTTCTGGGTCTTAGGCTCGACTGCGATTCCGATCACCGGATCCGGGAACTCCATTGCCTCGAGGGTAACAGGATGATCCTCGGCGCAGATGGTGTCACCTGTACGGAGATCCTTGAAACCTACTGCAGCGCAGATGTCACCTGCCTCGACGAAGTCGATAGGATTCTGGTGGTTGGAGTGCATCTGATAAAGACGGGCAACCCTCTCTTTCTTGCCGGTACGTGTGTTGAGCACGTATGTTCCTGCATCAAGACGGCCTGCATAAGCCCTTACGTATGCGAGACGGCCCACGAACGGGTCAGTTGCAATCTTGAACACGAGTCCTGCGAACGGCTCGGCTGCTGAAGGCTTCACTGAAGTTTCCTCACCTGTCCTGGCATCGGTAGCTTTCACTGCACCGACATCAAGAGGTGAAGGCAGATAGCGTACAACAGCGTCGATGAGGAACTGCACACCTTTGTCCTTGTAAGAAGAACCGCAGGTTGCAGGGACAATCTTCATCGCGATGGTACCCTTGCGGATAGCTGCGATGATCTCATCCTTGGTGAGGGACTCAGGATCCTCGAAGTATTTCTCCATGAGGGTCTCGTCGCACTCGGCTGCAGCCTCGACAAGCCTGTCTCTCCACAGCTCGACCTCGCCTTTCATGTTTTCCGGAATAGGAATCTCGCGGAAATTGTTGACTACAGTGTCATCAGCCACATATTCAATGGCTTTTCTGTCAATAAGGTCAATGATACCGATGAACTTGTCCTCGGCACCGATCGGAAGGCTGATAGGAACAGCCGTTGCTCCGAGTTTGTCCTTGATGTCCTGGACGCAGGCGAGGAAGTCTGCTCCCACCCTGTCCATCTTGTTGACGTAAGCAATCTTCGGCACACCGAACTTGTCAGCCTGACGCCATACGGTCTCTGACTGAGGCTGTACACGTCCTACGGCATCGAATGTTGCGATGGTTCCGTCAAGAACGCGGAGCGAACGCTCCACCTCGACGGTGAAATCCACGTGGCCCGGAGTGTCAATCAGGTTCAGCTGATACACGTCGTTGCCGTAATGCCAGAACGCCGTGGTAGCTGCAGAAGTGATGGTGATACCTCTCTCCTGCTCCTGAACCATCCAGTCCATGGTAGCGCCTCCGTCATGCACCTCTCCGATCTTGTGGATCTTTCCGGTGTAATAAAGGATACGCTCAGAAGTGGTTGTCTTACCGGCATCGATGTGAGCCATGATACCGATGTTCCTGGTGAATTTAAGATCTCTTTTTGCCATTCGTCAACGGGATTAGAAACGGAAATGTGCAAATGCCTTGTTGGCCTCTGCCATTTTGTGCATGTCTTCTTTTCTCTTGTAGGCGCCGCCCTCGTTGTTGTAAGCGGCTACGATTTCAGCACAAAGTTTTTCTGCCATGGAGTGGCCGGAACGCTTGCGGGCGTAAAGAATCAGGTTCTTCATTGAAACGGAAATCTTCCTTTCCGGTCTCAACTCCGTAGGCACCTGGAAGTTAGCTCCGCCGACCCTGCGGCTCTTCACCTCGACCTGCGGGGTGACGTTTTCGAGAGCTTTCCTCCAAATATCTAGAGGAGCCTTGTCAGAATCTTTCATCTTCTCGCCTACCATGTCGATGGCATCGTAAAAAATAGAATACGCGATACTCTTCTTCCCCTGCAGCATAAGATTATTCACGAAGCGGGTTACATTTGCATCGTGAAACTTAGGATCAGGAAGTAGAATCCTCTTTCTAGGCTTCGATTTTCTCATTGTTGTGAAAAATTAAAGTGAAAATTGGTAATAAAAATTACTTCTTAGATTTCTTTGGCCTCTTGGCTCCGTAGAGTGAACGGGACTGTGTCCTTCCTTCTACGCCAGCGGTATCCAAAGCTCCTCTAAGGATGTGGTAACGTACACCAGGGAGGTCCTTCACACGACCGCCTCTTACGAGCACGATTGAGTGCTCCTGGAGGTTGTGGCCCTCTCCCGGGATGTATGCGTTGACCTCTTTGGAGTTCGTCAGACGTACACGGGCAACCTTACGCATCGCTGAGTTAGGTTTCTTAGGTGTAGTCGTGTACACACGTACACAGACGCCTCTCTTCTGAGGGCAAGCATCCAGCGCACGAGATTTGCTCTTGTAAGCAATTACCTCGCGTCCCTTGCGGACTAATTGTTGAATTGTTGGCATAAATGATTGTAAATCTTTAATTTATGTTTTTTACCCCAATTTTGGGAGCTACAAATTTAAGCATTATTTTTGAATTGGCAATAAAAATTTGATAATCAGCGCTGAAATCGCGCTGCGGAAGAATAAAATCAGAAGAAGCAGCCCGGAGAATTCCGAACTGCTTCCCTTAGATTCGTATCACCAACTTTATGCGAGATTCACATCTGGCTTTACGCCGTGATACATAACTAAACACTACTAACTAACCATTATAATAACCAACCAATAATATTATTCACTTGACTTGTTCATTTGCATAGACCGTGCCAAAAAGATTTGAAAAAATCAAAACAGTCGTCGTGCCGGATGAAAAATCTGTGCGACAATACTATCGGCACTGCAAATTTAGAGATTATTTATTATTTAAACAATAATATTTGATAAAATCTTTGTTTCAGGGCCATCAGTCGTGCAGCCCCCTGCCGCGGAGATATTCCAGGAGCATCTCCGGACGGTCAGTCTGGATCATTGTGACCCCCATGTCGATATATTTCCCATATATTTTGTCCGGATTTCCGGACCTGAATGCAGCATCATCGTCATGCCCGCGGCCGCCGCAGAGAGAAGGCCACAATGTATTGACCCAGATTCTTGAACCGGAAGTCCGGATTTTCCGGAAGCAGTCCTGCAGGTTCCCGTCCCATTTCCGGAAACACACTTCGTATGCCGGAGGGGCTTCTTCCGAACCCATGTATTCGGCGAACAGCACTTTTCCTGAACGCCTCCGGATATTTATTACAGGCATGTACATAAGGCGGGACCCGGACATCTTTGCCGACACTTCCATCAGGGAACGCTTGCCCTTGATGAGGACCTGGCCAGTGACTCCAAGTTCCTCTGTCAAGGCCAGGACCTGGTCGTAATATTCATAGCCGTTGTCCAGATTGACCACTATCCTGTCCTTGCAGCACACGAGCGCCTCCCTGAGCGTCGGAATTCCCAGAGAGTCCGGAGAAATCCCATGCGCGCTTTTCAGGCGCAGTTTGCGGAGAGAATCAATTGTGAAGTCCCTGACCCGGCCACGCCCGTCAGTGGTGCGGTCTACTCTCTTGTCGTGGCAGAGCACCAGGATGCTGTCCCTGGTCATCCTGACATCGAGTTCCACGATATCCACCCCCATCCTGATGACGGATTCTATCGCAGGAAGCGAATTCTCCGGATAGTTTCTCCAGTCTCCGCGATGTGCTGTCACAAAGATTTTTCCTGACGCCGGATAAAGAATATCAGCCACGATTCTCCCGGCACGGCCGGAAAAGACAATGCTGTCCTGTACGCCCGGGACCTGTGCCCCGGCAATGGAAAATGAGGCTGCGGCAGACGCGCATACGGCAACCACCGCAAGAATACGGTTCAATTTCATATACTGTCGATTGTCCCGAAATATAGACATTTTCCCGGCAGCGGCAAAATTTGCCTGATTGGAGGAGAAGATGTATATTTAGGGAAAATTTGAATTGCCATGAGCAGAACACTGAACACTAAAGGCGGAGCCATTCTGATGACCGGACTTTGCGGACTGGCCGCCACATCCTGCTGCGGTTCCGGGGAAAAGGGCGCGCAGGACAGGCCGAACATCATTTTCTTTCTTGTGGACGACATGGGCTGGGTGGACAGCTCGGTCCCTTATGACGGCACGGTTTATCCGAACAATCTCCGTTTCAACACCCCGAACATGGAGCGTCTCGCGCAGCGCGGTGCAATATTCTCCAATGCCTATGCATGCCCGGTATCGACTCCTACCAGGACGAGTCTCATGTCCGGAATGAATGCAGCCCACACCGGCATAACCAACTGGACATCAACACTGAAGGATACTCCGAGCGATGCCACTGGCGGAGCTATAGCAATGTTCGAGCAGGCTTCCGGACAACCCGGGCAGGAAGCCGAATCCTATCCTGCGGGACACCTGTTCCGTCCGGACTGGCCCCTGAACGGATTGTCTCCGGAGCCGGGAATCGGCAACACCGTATATGCCACGCCTATGGTCAGGCTGCTCAAGGATGCCGGATATTTCACCGTCCATGTCGGGAAAGGACATTGGGCATCGGCCGGCACGCCGGGGGCAAGCCCGTACAACATGGGATTCGTGGTGAATGTGGCGGGCAATGTCGCAGGAATGCCGAGAAGTTATCAGGGAGAGGACAATTACGGAAATACTCCTGAAAAATGGAACTATCTCGCAGTCCAGAACATGACCGAGTACTACGGTACCCATACCCATCTCACCGAGGCGCTCACCCTCGAGGCCCTGAAGACATTGGATTACCCTGTTGAGAACGGGATTCCTTTTTATTTATATATGTCACATCACGGGACCCACACCCCTATCCAGAGGGATGACAGGTTCGTGCAGAAATATCTCGATGCGGGGATGGATGAAGGCCAGGCGAGATACGCCTCGATGGTGGAAGGCATTGACAAGAGCCTCGGTGACATATTGGACTACCTCGACAGGAAAGGCATCACGGACAATACTGCCATAATTTTCATGACCGACAACGGAGGCAACAGCGAGAACAAGCAGAAAGGCGGAGTGATGCATACGCAGAACAAGCCTCTCCGCGAGGGAAAGGGGTCCGTGTACGAAGGAGGAATCCGGGTGCCGCTGATGATCTGCTGGCCGGGCCATATAAAAGAGGGGATGAGGGAGGACACTCCTGCCATCGCCGAGGACCTGTTCCCTACCATCCTGGAAATAGCGGGAATACGCAATCCGTCCGTGGTTCAGGAAGTGGACGGGCTGAGCCTGATTCCGGAACTCTTGGGAACCGGCACCATTGACCCTGAGAGAGAGCTGGTATTCCATTATCCTCACCAGTGGAAGCCTTATTGGCTTGACGACATTGATTTCCTCAGCGCGGTCAGGAAAGGCGACTGGAAACTGGTATATAGAATGAGGACGCAGGCCGTCGAACTGTACAATCTCAGAGAAGATATCGGAGAGAGCGTCAATGTCGCTTCCGGAAATCCTGAAAAATGCACGGAACTGGCCCGCATCCTGTCTGATCGTCTGCGTAAATGGAATACGCCTATGCCTGTGAATCCTGCCACCGGACAACCCGTACCTTATCCGGACGAGTTGCCGGTGACGGAATGATTACTCTGCAACTCCGGTAAGAGCCTTGATGCAGTCTATCTCGGCCTGGCTGTAAGGGGTACCATCCTGACGGAAAATGTCATGGAACCATACCTCAGGCTCGGCGAGGTCCGGGAGAGGTGTGTCCCAGGCGAAAATGGTATTGGTCTTGCCGGCCACGAATCCCCAGCTGATGGCTGCCACATCATTGCCTTTCAATATAGGAAGAGTGTTCTGGAAAGTACATCCTTTGGTCCTGGCCATGTACTCGGTACATACGAGAGGACGTCCGTACGCCTTGAGGGTGTCAATCGTGTGCTGCTGGTCGGCCATGTCCCCGCTGTAGTTGTGATATGAGGTAATGTCCGAGTTGGCAAGCTGGAAGGTATTGAGAGCCTTTAGGTCGTTTCTCCATACACCTGCAGTGAGAGGCTGTGAAGGGCGGACTTCCTGCGCCCATTTGAAGGCATTCTTCAGGAGAGGCAGGCTGGCAGCGCCGTAATTGGAATTGCCCGGCTCGTTGTAGAGATCCCAGAGGAGAACCCTGCTGTCTGCAGAGAATGCCGTGAGGACATCCTTCACGTATTTTTCAAGTTTCGGATAAAGAGCGAGAGTATCAGCCCTGAGAGGGTCGGAAGGGTCACGTGCCCATCCGGAATTGTGAATGCCCGGCTTCGGTTCAGGCTGTTTCCCGTATGCTGACTCCGCATTCCAGCAGTCATCGAAGAAGACGAACAACGGGCGGATGGAGTGTGTCGAGCAGATGTCGAGGAAGTCCCCCATCCTCGTCTTGAGTCCCTCCGGGTCATTTTCATACACCACGCTGCTGAGATATACCCGGAGAGTGTTGAATCCGAGGCCTTCTGCCCAGCCGAGTTCCTTGTCGATGAGGTCGTGGCTGTAAGTGTCAGCACTCCACATCTCAATCTGGTTGATGGCATTGGCCGGGATATAGTCGCATCCCACGAGCCAGCCCTGGGCGTCATACCATGCCTGGGCCTGTTCCGGAGTCCAACGTGCGCTTTTCTGCGAGCAGGAGACCAGCATCAGGAGCGCCCCTGCGAAAGAAAGGAATTTTTTCATAATTGATTATTATTGATTGTTTATAAGGATTCTTCCAGATTTCTATATTTAGGCTACGATTTGTAAATGTACGCAAAACTTTCTTATATTTGAATAAAGGAACCGAAAAATCACACTCCTCATGAACAGCAGACACTTTTTTTCATTATTCCTGGTTTTTTCCTTCTTCCAGTTGCAGGCCCGGGAGAAGGATATTCTCGAATATGTCAATCCTTTCATCGGCACGAGCAGCATGGGTCACGTATTTCCCGGAGCTTGCGCTCCTCACGGAGTGGTCCAGCTCAGCCCGGACACGGCCATTGAACCGTTCATGAAGGACGGGAAATACAACAGGGATACCTACCGCTATTGTGCAGGATATCAGTATGCGGATTCCACCATCATCGGGTTCTCGCATACGCACCTCAGCGGGACAGGGCACTCCGACCTCGGAGACATTCTCATGATGCCGGTCTCCGGGGAAGAGGCTTTCAGGGACGGATTTCCGGGAAGGGATTACAGTTCCGCATTCTCCCACGACACCGAGAAAGCTTCGCCGGGATACTACGAAGTGTTCCTGGAGGACTGGAACGTGCTGGCCCAGATGACAGCCACCCCGCGTACCGGAGTCCACAAATACACGTTCAAGGAAGGCGACAGCCAGTCGCTCGTCATGGATCTCGGCTACGGCATATACAACTATGAAGGCAAGACCAGATGGGCCAATGTAAGAGTTGAGAACGACACGCTCGTGACCGGATTCCGCATCACAAGTGGCTGGTCCAGGGTAAATTATACATACTTTGCAATATCCTTCTCGAAGCCTCTGAAAAGCTATGGAGCCAAGGACCGCAATCCTCTTCCCTACTCCGGATTCTGGAGGAAATTCGACATGTCCCGGAACTTTCCGGAGGTCGGAGGATGCGACATTGTGATGCATTTCGATTTCGGCAATGACCCGGAGCCTCTCGTTGTGAAAGTTGCCCTTTCCGCAACAAGTTCCGCCGGAGCCCTGGCCAATCTCAGGGCTGAGGCATCCCCGTACGGGTTCGACGATATCAGGGAGAAAACCGCAGAAGAATGGAGACGGGAGTTGTCCGTCATCGAGGCCGAAGGAAACGAAGGGGCCAGGACAATGCTGTACACATCCCTCTATCACACGAAAATCAATCCTTCCGTCTACATGGACGTCGACGGGAGCTACAGGGGCCTCGACCTCGATGTCCACAAGGTGGAAGACGGGCACGAAAACTACACGGTATTCTCTCTGTGGGACACCTACAGGGCATTGCACCCGCTTTTCAACCTGATCGGGAGGGAGAGGAGCCTCGGATTCTCGGAATCCCTGCTCAGGCATTATACCCAGAGCGTGCATCACATACTCCCCGTATGGTCCCACATGGGCAACGAGAACTGGTGCATGATAGGATATCACGGGGTATCTGTCATCGGAGACGCAATTGACAAGGGAATCCCGATAGACAGGGAGCTTGCCCTGAAGGCCGTCATAAGCAGTTCCAACTGCGACTATTTTGACGGTACGGGAGTCTACAAGGAGAAGGGGTATGTCCCGTTCGACGTGAACGGGTCCGGTTCGTCCATCACCCTTGAATATGCCTACGACGACTGGGTGGTCTACCGGACCGCCCTTGCTGCCGGGGATGAAGCCACGGCAGCCACATACCGGAAAAGAGCCATGAACTACCGAAATGTCTTCGACCCTGCTACAGGATTCGCAAGGGCGAGGATGTCCGACGGAAGCTGGAAAGGGGATTTCAATCTCTACTCCACCCACGGCCAGGGATTCATTGAAGGCAATTCCTGGAACTACTCCATGTATGTACCGCACGACCCTTCAGGACTGATGGAAATCATGGGAGGAGACAAGGAGTTCACCGCAAGGCTGGACAGCCTGTTCACCGAATATCTCCCGGACAGATATTTCACGGAGACAGAGGATGTCACGAGGGAAGGGATTCTCGGGATGTACGTGCACGGAAACGAGCCGAGCCACCATGTGCCATATCTGTACATGTGGACCTCAAGTCCTTGGAAGACACAGCATTGGGTAAGGGAAATCATGGATAGGATGTACCGTCCTGAAATAGACGGCCTCTGCGGCAACGACGATTGCGGCCAGATGTCCGCCTGGTATGTCTTCTCGGCCATGGGTTTCTACCCGGTATGTCCCGGCTCCGACCAATACGTGATCGGCACACCTTGCTTCCCGTACCTGAAAATCCGTCTGGAGAACGGGAAATACATTGAAATCAAGGCGGACGGGGCAAGTTCCGCCAACAGATACATCCACGGCGTGAAGGTCGACGGAAAAGTCTGGGACAAGGCCTACTTCACTTTCGATGACCTGAAGGACGGGGCTGTCATCGAATTCAAGATGAAGGCTACACCTGACAGAAGGAGACGGTTCACGCGGGAGACAATGCCATATTCATTAAGTAACGAAACTGAATTGTGATGAACTTTTTCAAGAGAACGGTGCTGGTAGTTTCCGCTGCCGCCGCAATTTCCATCAGCGCATCCGCAGAAGACGGCCTGCGCAGGACAGACTATGTGAGACCCCTGGTAGGCACTGACGGCTACGGCAATGTATATCCGGGAGCACAGATTCCTTTCGGAGGAATCCAGATAAGCCCTGACACCGACAGGGACTTCTACGACGCGGCCGCCGGTTACAAGTACGGACACGGCACATTGCTCGGATTCTCGCTGACGCATTTGAGCGGGACCGGAATTCCAGACCTGGGAGATTTCCTGTTCATGCCCGGCACCGGGGAAATCCACACGGAACCCGGAACCCACGAGAATCCGGACGGGGGCTACCGCTCGAGATACAGCCATGACCGGGAGCAATGTTCTCCTGATTATTACAGTGTCGAGCTCACAGACTACGGAGTAAAGGCGGAAATGACATCCGGAATGAGGAGCGGAATGTTCCGGTTCACCTATCCCGAGTCTGACAAGTCGTTCATACTCATTGACATGGACCACACCCTCTGGTGGGAATGCGTATGGTCTGATTTCCGGATTGAAGACGAGCACACGGTGGCAGGATACAAACTCGTGAAGGGATGGGGCCCGGAGCGCCATGTCTATTTCACGGCGGAATTCTCCAAGCCTATCCGGGATTTCGGCATAATGCAGGACGGGAAGCGGGTATGCTACAATACTTCCCGTTTCAGGAGCGACCGGGAAGCCTGGGGAAAAAACCTCAAATTCTGGATGAGGTTCGCGACCGAGGCGAATGAAGAGGTCACCGTGAAAGTGGCAATATCTTCCGTGGACCACGAAGGGGCACGCCGTAATATAAAGGAGATAGATGGGAAAGACTTCGACACCATCCGCAGGGAAGGTGAACGAAGATGGGAAAAGGAACTGTCACGCTTCAGCGTTGAGGGAAGCGACAGGGACAAGGAGACGTTCTACACCTCAGTTTACAGATGTTTCCTCTCGCCTTTCGTGTTCCAGGATGCCGACGGGCGTTTCCGCGAGCACGACAAGAGCATCGGCAAGGCTGAAGGATTCACGAATTACACTACATTCTCACTGTGGGACACCTACAGGGCATTCCATCCGCTGCTCAACCTTGTACGTCCGGATGTAAGCGCCGACATAGCCGGCTCAATGCTCGCACATTATGACAAGAGCATTGAGAAGATGCTTCCGATATGGTCATTCTACGGCAATGAGACCTGGTGCATGATTGGCTACCACGCCGTATCGGTACTCGCCGACATGATAGTGAAACAGATTCCCGGAATCGACTATGAACGGGCTTTCGAAGCGATGAAGACCACCGCCACCAACCCGGCATACGACTGTATCAAGGAATACACCGAGCTCGGCTGGGTACCTTTCGACAAGGAGGCGGAATCCGTGTCCAAGACTCTGGAATATGCATACGATGACTATTGTATCGCGCAGGCTGCCAAGGCATTGGGCAAAGAGGAGGACTACCGTTTCTTCCTGAACCGTTCCCTGTCATACCGCAACCTCATTGACCCTGAAACCGGATATATGAGAGGGCGCGACAGCAAAGGGGAATGGAGGACGCCTTTCTCTCCTGTAGCCTACCAGGGGCCTGGTTCGGTGAATGGGTGGGGAGACATCACCGAAGGATTCACCCTCCAGTACACCTGGTATGTTCCTCACAATGTTCAGGACCACATTGACAGGGTCGGCAGGAAACTGTACGAAGCCAGGCTGGATTCGCTCTTTGCCGTGGAACTTCCAGATGATATCCCGGGAGCCCACGACATCTGGGGCAGGATCGGTGGCTACTGGCACGGAAACGAGCCTTGCCACGGGGTGACTTATCTGTACAATTATCTCGGCCAGCCTTGGAAATGCCAGAAATGGGTGAGATACGTGGCAGACAATTTCTACGGGAACGAGCCAGGCTCGCTGAGCGGCAATGACGACTGCGGGCAAATGTCTGCATGGTTCATTTTCAATGCCCTCGGATTCTATCCTACTGCACCTTCGAGCAACATCTACAATCTCGGCTCCCCTACCGTTCCGGGAGCATCCCTGCGCCTGTACAACGGCAAGAGCATCAAGGTAACGACCGAGAACTGGAGCAAGGAGAATGTCTATGTAAAGAAAGTGTTCCTAAACGGCAAGGTCCTGGACAAGTCCTGGCTGACTTATGAGGATATCCGGAACGGTGCGGAACTGCATTTCGTGATGAGTCCGAAACCTGAGAGGAAAAGGGCTGTCTCCGGAAATGCCATTCCGCCATCTTTACCTGTCGGAATCGAGCACTCCGGCATTTTCATTCCGGATGCATGGAAAGATTTCAGGTATCCGGAGGTGAAGTTCTCATCCCTCAACCCCGGGACAAAGGGAGCAGCACTGTATTCCAATCTCGTCCCGGACCCAGAGGCATTCATTCGTGAACATTGCCGCAAGGTCGCCCAGATATTGTTCTACTCAGCATCGGACTCGATGAACCATGTAGGCAGGATCAACTATATCCTGAAGGATTACGACGGAATCTCCGCCAAGGCAGGCAATCCTGAGAAAACCACCATATTTTTCAGCACGAGGCACGTGGAGAATTCCGCGAAGCAGTCGATGTTCAAGCTCGATTACGAGACTAAAGGCGTGCTCTTCCACGAACTGGTGCACGCCTACCAGTTCGAGCCGAAGGGCATCGGCACATATTCCACCAACAAGGAGTTCTGGGCCTGCATCGAAGGACTTGCCGACGCAGTGCGCGCTGAGGCGGGATATTTCGACATCTCCACCCGGAAACCGGGAGGTCATTGGCTGGACGGTTACCGGACCACGGGATTCTTCCTGCAATGGCTTACAGGAAAAGACCCTGACGCCATCAGGAAATTCCATCAGTCGGTCAGGGATCTTGAAGTCTGGAGCTTCGACGGGGCGATGAAATACATCTTCGGGAAAAATGCCGGAATCGAATCTCTATGGGCTGAATATCAGGATTTTTTACGGGATGCTTTATGCTTGGACAAGCGGATGGCAGCCTTGACTTTTGCCTTTCGGGCGGCCTTGTTGCCCTTCCCTGGAGCGGAAGCCTGGCCGGACTGCTTGCCAGATCCTTCCTTTCTGTCAACGCGTTCCTCATTTCCGGTCTCAACCAGCTCGTAGTCAAGAAGTTTCTGGTCCAGATTGGCAGCCTTTACGCGGATCTTGACCGGGTCTCCGAGATTGTAGACCACTCCCGAACGTCTTCCCACTATGCGGTAGCGCTCCTGGTCAAACTCGAAGAAATCCGAACGGATATCGCGCAGGGCGACCATGCCCTCGATCTTGGTAGGTTCCACCTCCACATACATACCCCATTCGGTAAGGCCTGAAATATGACCATCGAACTCGCCGCCGACTTTGTCCTGCATGAATTCCACGAGTTTGTACTTTATGCTCGCACGCTCGGCCTCGGCTGCAACCACCTCACGCTCGGACGCATGCCGGCACTGTTCCTCGTAATAGTCCTTGCTCTGGGAGTCAGCCCCGTCCAGGTACATGGCAAGCAGCCTGTGGACCATCGTGTCCGGATAACGGCGGATAGGCGATGTGAAATGAGTGTAGTATTTGAATGCCAGACCGTAATGTCCGATATTATCCGTGCTGTATGTTGCCTTGGCCATTGACCTCAACGCAAGCATCTCAATGGCATTGAACTCCGGCTTCTCCCTGGCCTCTGACAGAAGTGCATTGAGAGCCTTGGCGAGCTGCCTGCCTTCATTGGCACTCTCCATCCTGTAGCCGAAATTGCCGGCAAACTCACGCAAGCCCTCGATTTTCTCCCCGTTAGGCTCGTCGTGGACACGATATACGAAAGTCTTCGCCTTCTTCTTGGCCACTCCGTCCATCTTCCCGCATGTAGCTATGAACTCGGCTACCGACCTGTTGGCCAGCAACATGAATTCCTCTATGAGCCAGTTGGCCTCCCTGGAAATCTTCTGATATACCCTTACCGGACGGCCCTTCTCGTCGACCTCGACCTTCATCTCCGGCCGTTCGAAACTGATGGCACCGGCAGCAAATCTCTTCTTGCGCAGTTTGGTGGCAAGGCCGTGCAGGGTCAATACGGCCTCCTTCAGGTGGCGGGGGATGACGCATCCTTCATAGACTCCCTCACCCATCGCAGCCTCCTTGCGCCCCTCAGCCTTCGCCCTGCGCTCCGCCGCCTCCGGAGATGCCTCGAGCACAGGATCCTTCACGGCGGAATGAATCCCGTCAGTGCCTCCCCTGAGTTCCATTTCAAGGGATTTTTCCCCGTTGTCAATTATCTGCTGGGCAGTCTCGTATGCGAATCTGTAGTCGGACCTGATGACAGTCCTTCCGAACCAATGGCCAACGACCTTTGCATTCGGTGTCAGGATGAACACCGCGGAGAATGTGAGCTTGTCCTCGTTCGGACGGAGTGAACAGAGCTTGTTCGAAAGCTTTTCAGGCAGCATCGGAACCGTCCTGTCCACAAGATAGACAGAAGTTCCCCTGGACCTCGCCTCATTGTCAACGACTGAACCCGGCCTCACATAATACGAGACATCGGCTATATGGATACCCACTTCGTAATTGCCGTCAGGCAGCGGCTTGAAAGACAATGCGTCGTCGAAATCCTTCGCGTCCTCCGGGTCGATGGTGAAAGTGAGGACGTCCCTGAAATCCTTCCTGCCCTTGAGGTCCTTGGCAGTAATCACGTCGGAAATCCCGTCGGCGGCATTCTCCACCTCCGGCTCGAACCGGTAAGGAAGAGCATATTCCGCAAGGATTGCATGCATTTCAGTATCATTCTCTCCCGGTTCTCCGAGCACGTCCACGATATGCCCTCTCGGATTAGGCTCGCCTTTCTCCCAGCTGTCCACAGCCGCAGCGACCTTCATCCCTGAACGGGCCCTGAGTTCCACGGCCTTTCCGTCCACGGTCTCGTGTACACCGCTCACGATGAATTCGGAATTGCTGACCTTCTTCAGGAAACCAGTATCCGGGAGCTTCCCTCCCTTCCTGCGGATGAACGGCTTGCCTTCGGAATCGGTAATGTCGATGGTAATGTCATACGGCATCACCCTGCTCTGCATCAGTACCCATGCCTGACCTCCGACGACATGAAGGATGCCCACGAAAGGACGCACGGAACGCTCAATAATCTCTACCACCTCGCCCTCACGCCTCCTGCTGTCGGTCTTTTCCTTCGTCACGGAAACCCTGACTGTATCCCCGTTCAGTGCACCGCCCGTCTTGCCGGCTTTCACGTAAACATCATCTTCCTGCCCCTCAATCTTGACGAAAAGGAAACCTTCCCTCGTCATCTGCACCGTGCCTGTATATTCAGGGCAGTTCTTCTTCTGAACTTCCTTGCGGCTTTTCTTGAAAAAGCTGCTACCCTTACGTCTTCGTCTGTCAGTCATAACCAAAAAATTAGTATCTTTGCATTGCAAATTTAAGAATAAAAGTAATAAATGCATTTTAATATGGACAGAAAAGTTCTTCTTATGATTCTGGACGGCTGGGGAGAAGGCCGGCACGACCACTCCAACGTCATCTACACACAGGGCGCCCCGTTCATCGATTCCCTCAGGGCGAAATATCCGATGAGCCATCTCCAGGCTTGCGGGGAATATGTCGGACTTCCTGACGGCCAGATGGGCAATTCAGAGGTCGGACACATGAACCTCGGCGCCGGAAGAGTTGTATATCAGGATCTTATGAAAATCAACAAGGCCTGCCGCGATCACAAGCTTCTCGATAGGGCCGAGATAAAGGGCGTATATGACTATGTGAAGAATTCCGGAAAGAAACTCCATCTTCTCGGGCTCTGCTCAAGCGGCGGGGTGCACAGCTCCCTCGACCATTATTACGAGTTCCTCAGGGTGGCCGGAGAGTACGGCCTCGACAAGGTCTATGTACATTGCTTCATGGACGGAAGGGACACCGACCCTCGCAGCGGAAAAGGATTCGTTGCAGAGCTTGAAAGCCACATGGCTGGCACCGCTGCCAAGGTAGCGTCAGTGTGCGGCCGTTTCTATGCCATGGACAGGGACAAGAGATGGGAGCGTATCAGGGAAGCATACAATCTTCTCGTGAAGGGAGAGGGTGCACAGTTCACCTCCGCAACGGAAGGCATCCAGGCTTCCTATGACGCCGATGTCACCGACGAGTTCATCAAGCCTATAGTCATCACCGACGGAGAGGGAGCTCCTCTCGCCACCATAGAGCAGGGAGACGCAGTGATTTTCATGAACTTCCGCAATGACCGCGCCCGTGAAATCACTTCCGTGCTCACCCAGCAGGACATGCCTGATTTCGGAATGAGCATCATACCTGACCTGTACTACTGCTGCATGACCCCGTACGACGCATCCTTCAAGGGACTCCATATCCTCTTCGACAAGGAGCTCGTGCAGGACACCCTCGGAGAGGTCGTTTCAAAGGCCGGCAAACGCCAGCTGCGTATCGCCGAGACCGAGAAATACGCACACGTGACATTCTTCTTCAACGGCGGACTCGAGACCCCGTTCGAGAACGAGGACAGGATTCTCGTCAATTCCCCGAAGGTGGCCACATATGACCTCCAGCCGGAGATGAGCGCCCCTGAAGTGACAGAGAAACTGATCGAGGCCATCAACACCGAGAAGGAAGACCTCATCATCCTGAACTACGCCAACGGCGACATGATCGGACACACCGGAGTTTACGATGCCATCCGCACGGCAGTGAAATGTATTGACGGATGCGTGGAGAAAGTAGTGAACGCCGCCATAGCACACGGATATGTAGTTCTCATCACCGCAGACCACGGCAATGCCGACTACGCTGTCAACGAGGACGGAACCCCTAACACGGCACACTCCCTCAACCCTGTACAGTTCATCGTGGTGAACGCAGGCGACGAGGTGAAGAGCGTGAAGGACGGAGCCCTCTGCAATGTCGCTCCTACAATCCTCAAGCTGATGGGAATCCCACAGCCTGCTGCAATGGAGGCAGAGCCTCTCATCTGATAACACACGCCGGCCATGGACAAGATGAAGATACAGGGACGTCCGCTCCCGGGAATGCCCTGGGAGGACAGGCCTGCGGGCTGCAATGACCCGATATGGAGATACTCGAAGAATCCGGTGATTCCGAGAGATCTCCTTCCTGACTCGAACAGCATATTCAACTCCGCGATAGTCCCGTTCAGGGACGGATATGCAGGAGTGTTCAGATGCGATGACAAAAACAGGAGGATGACCCTCCACGCCGGATTCTCCAAGGACGGTCTCAAATGGGATATCAATCCCGAAACAATCCGCTTCGAGGGGGCTGATCCGGAAATCGGGGAATGGGTCTACGGATACGATCCGAGAGTGGCTGAAATCGAAGGAAGCTATTATGTGACATGGTGCAACGGCTACCACGGCCCGACCATCGGCATTGCCAGGACCGAAGATTTCGTCACATTCCACCAGCTCGAGAACGCATTCCTTCCTTACAACAGGAACGGAGTCCTCTTCCCGCGCAAGATAAACGGCAAGTTCGCGATGCTCTCGCGTCCGAGCGACACAGGCCACACCGCGTTCGGGGACATATTCTATTCTGAGTCCCCGGACCTGGAATACTGGGGCCATCACCGCCATGTCATGGCTCCGGCTCCTTTCGAGGTGAGCGCATGGCAATGCATGAAAATCGGTGCCGGACCTGTGCCGGTGGAGACTTCGGAAGGCTGGCTGCTCATATACCATGGAGTGTTGCATTCCTGCAACGGCTATGTTTATGCATTTGGCTCGGCCCTTCTCGACCTCGAAAAACCGTGGAAGGCCATCGCCAGAAGCGGACAGTATCTGATGTCGCCAAGGGAGATATACGAGCTCACGGGAGACGTCCCTAACGTGACTTTCCCTTGCACGTCCCTCCACGACCCGGATACAGGCAGGATAGCCATTTATTACGGATGTGCGGACACGGTGACCGGACTGGCTTTCGGATATATTCCGGACATCATCGAATTCACCAAGCGTACTAACATTCTTTGACCACATAAAACCACATGATACTGAAACTGATATGAGACCAAGACTGCTGAATTTACTGTGCATTGCACTGATTCCCCTCTCCTGCTGCAGGAATGCCGGAGACGGGGATCCGGCCGCCTTCGTAAACACACGTATCGGAAGCGGCGGACACGGACATGTCTTCGTCGGTGCCAGCGTGCCTTTCGGAATGGTGCAGGCCGGGCCTACCAGCATCCCGCAGGAATGGGACTGGTGCTCCGGATACCATGAGAGCGACTCGACCGTAATCGGATTCTCGCACACCCATCTCGAGGGAACCGGCATCGGAGACCTCTTCGACGTGACCGTGATGCCTGTCACAGGTGACGTCGTATATGCACGCGGAACCAAGGTGCCAGCCGGGGCATCCTCCGAAGAGGCTGCCGCCGCGGAGCGCTCAGGGCTCTGGTCCTACGCTGACAGGAGCCGGGAAATCACCGGGCCGGGATATTACAGCGTTCCTCTGACACGATACGGAATCACGGCAGAGCTTACCGCCACATCCCGTGTAGGATTCCACAGATATACATACCCCGCCAGCGACGCGGCCGCCATTGTATTCGACCTCGAAAACGGAGGATGCTGGGACAAGGCCACATCGACCCATATCGAGGCGGAAGGCAACGATGCGGTAAAGGGATGGAGATGGTCAAAAGGCTGGGCGAAGAACCAGAAAGTGTTCTTCTATGCAAGGCTCAGCAAACCTTTCGACAGCATCGAGGACCACGGGATGTACGCGAGGATTAATTTCCGCACTACGGATGGAGAGCAGGTCCTGATGAAGGTGGCCATCTCCCCTGTGGACATTGACGGTGCCAAGGCCAATATGGCAGCGGAACTCCCTGGATGGGATTTCGAGGCCACGGCCAGGGATGCCCGCACGGCCTGGAACCGGGAGCTCTCCAAGATCAGCATTGAGACAGATGACGAAGATGCCAGGACGGTATTCTATACATCCCTGTATCACACCATGATTCAGCCTGCCGAGTTCTGTGACGTCAACGGTGACTACCGCGGAGCTGACGGAGAGATTCACAGGGGCAACGATTTCAGGACATATACCATATTCTCTCTTTGGGATACCTACCGTGCGGCAATGCCGCTGATGACAGTCATCCATCCGGAGAAGATGCGCGACATGGCCAACACGATGATCAAGATATACGAAGAGCAGGGCAAGCTGCCAGTATGGCATCTGTGGGGCAACGAGACTGACTGCATGGTCGGCAATCCGGGTGTCACCGCCCTCGCGGACATTCTGGTCAAAGGCTATGACGGATTCGACAGGGAACTCGCTTACAAGGCCCTCAAGGACTCCGAAATGAGGCCTGACAGAGGACAGGACCTGAGAATGGAATTCGGCTATATCCCTGCAGACAAGGGATTCGGGGAGTCCGTGGCATACGACATGGAATACGCCATAGCAGACGGTGCGATGGCTGAAGCCTGCAGATTCCTCGGCAAGGAAGAGGACCTGGCATATTTCACCGAAAGAAGCCGGTCTTACAGACAATATTTCGACCCTGCCACCCTGTTTATAAGGGGAAGGAACTCCGACGGTTCGTTCGTGGAACCGTTCAATCCATACAGCTCCACACACCGCGCGGACGTATATTGCGAAGGCAATGCCTGGCAATACACCTGGCTCGCGCCCCAGGATTTCGACGGGCTCGTCGGACTCTACGGCTCGAAGGAAAAGCTGGCGGAAAGGCTTGACAGCCTGTTCGCAGCCCGCAATGTGGTGGAAGGTGCTGAATCCTCTCCGGACATCTCCGGCCTCATAGGTCAATATGCACACGGCAACGAGCCGAGCCACCACATCATCTATTTCTACACGATGGCCGGACAGCCGTGGAAGACTGCAGACAAGGTGGACGAAGTCCTCAATACATTGTATTTCAATGACTGCAACGGACTCTCAGGCAATGAGGATGTCGGACAGATGTCCGCCTGGTACGTCCTTTCAAGCCTCGGATTCTATCAGGTGGAACCGGCCGGAGCAAGATTCTGGTTCGGAAAACCTGCTTTCAGCAGTGCGGCGATCAAAGTCGAGGGAGGTACATTCACCGTAAAGGCTGAAGGTCTCGGCGCAGACAACAGGTATATCCAGGGCGTCACCCTCAACGGGAAGGATCACCCATATCCTTACATCAGTTTCGAAGATCTCCGCAAGGGCGGCGAACTGGTGTTCACGATGGGACCGCAGCAGACCTGCTGGTATCAGCCAGAATAAATATTTTATAGATAATCGCTTAAACAAATCATAAATTATGACAGATTTCAAGAATGACTCAAGGATTGTCCTGACGCTTGACGCAGGCGGCACCAACATGGTGTTCGGAGCTATGCGCGGAGGTGAATTTATTGTGGACCCTATTACCCTGCCGTCCAATTCCAAGAACCTGGACCTTTGTCTCCAGACAATGGTTCTCGGATTCAGCACTGTAATTGACTCGCTGGAAGGAAGTCCTTCCGCCATCAGTTTCGCATTCCCGGGACCTGCCGACTACCCTAACGGCATCATCGGAGGATATCTTCCGAATTTCCCGTCATTCCGCGACGGAGTGGCACTCGGACCATTCCTCCAGGAGAAATTCGGCATTCCGGTCTATATCAACAACGACGGAGATCTCTATGCCTTCGGGGAAGCTCTCGGAGGCGCCCTGCCTGACCTGAACAGAAGACTCGCAGAGGCCGGAAGCGCAAAACGCTACCACAATCTCATCGGATACACGTTCGGAACAGGCTTCGGATATGGCGCAGTCATCGACGGGCAGCTCAACCGCGGAGACAATTCCTGCGTGGAGACATTCTGCCTGAGCAATCCCAAGCTTCCTGGATACATCATTGAGGACAGTGTTGCCATCCGTGCCGTGACAAGGGTTTACGGAGAGGCCTCCGGCAATCTGAACCACGGACTCACCCCTAAGGAAATAAGCGAGATATGCCAGGGAACACGCGAGGGCAACAGGGAAGCGGCGCTCAAGGCATTCAATGACCTCGGAGAGTCCGCCGGAGAGGCAATGGCCACAGCTGCAACCCTCATTGACGGCGTCATCTGCATCGGCGGCGGAATCATGAACAGCCACGAATATATCATGCCGGGAATCCTCCGCAGCATGCGGGGCACCATCAAGACCATGTCCGGCGATACCATCAGCCGAGTACAGCCTAAAGTCTACAATCTCGATGACCCTGAGGAGTTCGCATTGTTCGCCAGGGGAGACGCCCGCGAGCTGAAGGTATACGGCTCCGACAAGACCGTGACCTACGACCCGCAGAAACGTCTCGGCGTAATGCGCTCGAAAATCGGGGCCAGCAAGGCCATCTCCATAGGAGCATACACATTCGCGCTCAGTGAGTTGGACAAAATGAAGGAGGAATAGGATATGTACCCGTTGAAATTCAAGCCGATACTGAAGACAGTGGTTTGGGGCGGAGAGAAAATCGCCCCTTTCAAGGGAATCACCACCGAACAGCACAACATCGGTGAAAGCTGGGAATTGTCCGGTGTGAGAGGACACGAGTCCGTAGTGGCCAACGGAGAATTCGAAGGCCGTACCATCACTAGCCTCATCGAGGAATTCAAGGGAAAACTCGTCGGCGAAAAGGTATATGCCGGGAACGGCAATGTCTTCCCTCTTCTCATCAAGTTCATCGATGCGAGGTCAGATCTCTCCATCCAGGTTCATCCTGATGACAAGCTGGCTGCCGAAAGGCACAATTCCAAGGGCAAGACCGAAATGTGGTACGTGGTCGGAGCCGATGAGGGAGCGCATCTTCTCTCCGGACTCAAGGAGGAAATCACTCCGGACGAATATGTCAGAAGAATCGGGGACAACACCATCACCGATGTCCTCACCGACTTCAAGGTCAAGGCCGGGGACGTGTTCTTCCTTCCAGCAGGCAGGATTCACGCCATCGGAACAGGCTGCTTCATTGCAGAAATACAGCAGACATCCGACATCACATACAGAATCTATGACTACGGTCGTCTCGGCCTCGACGGAAAGCCGAGGGAACTCCATACAGAGCTGGCGAAGGATGCCATCGACTACAAGGTATATCCGGAATACAAGTCTGAATATAAGGAAGAGGCCAATGCGGAGAACCAGTTAGTCAGCTGCAGGTATTTCACGACAAGCGAATACAATCTCAGCGAACCTGTCTCCAAGGACCTGTCCGGCACGGATTCGTTCCTTATCGTCATCTGCATCGAAGGCCGCGGAACCGTCGTGGACAAGGAGGATAGTGACGAGAGGATTGAGATCCATCAGGGAGAGACAGTGCTCATCCCTGCCTCCTCGAAAGGTGTGGAATTCATTCCGGAAGGCAATATGAAGCTGATTACCAGCTATATAGGATAAATGGAGGGCTACTATGAACAGAAAAGATTTTTTACGGAGCCTCGGAGTGCTCACTGCCGGGGCCACGTTCCTCGGAGGCGAGGAAAGCATGAAAGCCGCCGGCAAGGCGATGGGCGTTACAGCCGAGAGCCTGATGCCTACGGATCCTGAAGTGGATTTCCCTGTCAAGGGACTCAAAGCGTCTGTCAGAAAGCCTGTGACCGTGGTAATCATCGGTGCAGGCAACCGGGGAAGAACTTATTCCGGGTATGCGAAGATGTTCCCTGAGTGCATGCAGATTGTCGGCGTGTCGGACATCCGTGAGAGCCGCAAAAACGCGATGGGCGACAGGTTCAATGTGCCTGAAGAGCACCGTTTCGGAGACTGGAGCGAGGTGTTCAAGGTGCCTAAGTTCGCCGATGCAGTCGTGGTCTCGACCCCTGACGATACCCATTACGGGCCTGCCATGAAAGCCCTTGAGATGGGTTACAACGTGCTTCTCGAGAAGCCTGTGGCACAGTCCGAGAAAGAGTGCACCGACATTGCCGCCCAGGCGCACAAATACGGCGGAGTGGTGGCAGTATGCCACGTGCTACGATACAGCCCATATTTCAGGGCAATGTACCAGGCCATCCATACCGGAATGATCGGCAAGCTGATAAGCATCCAGCACATGGAGCCTATCGAGTGCCGCCACATGGCGCATTCTTACGTGAGGGGAAACTGGAGGGATTCTGAGAAGACCACCCCTATCATCCTCGCGAAGAGCTGCCATGACCTGGACATCCTGCGCTGGTTCGTAGGAAAGCCTTGCAAGAGCATCGTGGCCGACGGATCCCTGACCTGGTTCAAGAAGGAGAATGCCCCGGAGGGAGCGCCCCTGCGCTGTACTGACGGTTGTCCTCATGAGAAAACATGCCCGTTCTCCGCAATTGACATTTATGTCAAGAGGAAACAGCACCTCGGAGTATTCGACCTTAAGGATTCACGGGACGAGAAGGAGATAATGTCGAAGATATCCGACCCGAACAACGAATGGGGAAGGTGCGTATATCATTGCGACAACAACCAGCCAGACCATTTCGTGAGCGAGATGGTGTTCGAGGACGGTACCACCGCGTCATTCTCGATGGAAGCATTCACCCCGTTCGGAGGCCGCCGCACGAGAGTGATGGGGACAACCGGATATATCGAAGGAAACGGAAGCGAGTTCACTGTATATGAGTTCCGCTCTGACAAGAAGATCGTATGGAACAAGAAGCTGTCCGAAATTCCTGAATACAAGAATTCAGGCCACGGCGGAGGAGACATGGCGCTGGTATGCGACTTCCTCGAGGCGGTGGATTCCCACGACGAGTCCAAGCTGACGAGCAATATAGACGCCTCCATCGAGAGCCACGTCATGGGCTTCAGGGCAGAGAAGAGCCGTCTCTCCAAGAAAAAGGTGGATGTCAGCAAATAACATTCATTCTTCCGGAAGCGACGGAATCTCGTCAATGTCAATGATGGCTTTTATCGGATGACGGTCACTGTTCCGGGCTCCGAGCCTGATGAGTTTTTTGGAGGTATTGAGGATGCTCTGCCCTCCGGGGTCGAGTTTCCTCTGTCCCTCCGAATATTCAGATTGTGCCCTGGCCAAAGCCTTGCCGAGTGACTCATATCTCTCCATGAATTGACCGACACGGTCAATCATCTCATTTGCAAGCGCATAGACCTTCTCATGATTGTTGGCCTGCGCGACTTGCGTCCATGTCAGGCTGACCATCTTCAAAGCACCGTAGAGGGTCTGCTCATCAGCTATGTACACATTCTTTTCTGCAGCCCTGCGCCACAGGTCAGGCTCGGCATTGAGCGCCGTCCACAGGGCGCCTACGTTCGGAACGAACATTATCACATAACCGGCCGAGACCTTCGGTGGCTGCACATAGCCTGCATAATCCTTGGCGGCAAGTTCCTTCACATGTTTGTTGAGACTGTCGATATGGGCCTTGAGGAATACCTGCCTCTCCGCATCATCTGCAGCATTCACGTAATCCACATAGGCTGTAAGTGACACCTTGGAATCGATAATAACTTCCCTGCGCTCATCCAGATGAAGTATGACGTCCGGGCGCATGGTTCCTCCGGCTGCATTTCGGACGGGATTTCCTCCCGCATCTTTCAGAACCTCCTGGGTATCATAATGTATCCCCCTCGTAAGTCCCTGGGAATCCAGCAGTTCCTCGAGAATTGTCTCTCCCCAGTCGCCCTGCATCTTGCTCCCGTGCTTGAATGCGGCGGCAAGTTCGTCTGCGCTCTTCCTCGCGGCATCGCTGTGCGCCATCAGGCTCTTTATGTGCTCCCGCATCTCACCGTTCCTCTCGGCCTGCTCCTTGCTGCCGTCATCCATGGCCTTCTTGAGCTCTTCGATTTTTTCCTTCAGGGGATTGACAATCTGACCGAGGCTTGCACTGCTCGTCTCCGAGAACTCCTTCTGCCGGGTCTTCAGCATTTCTCCCGTCTCGTCCTTCATCTGGGCTGACACCCTGGCCACCACATCATCGAAACGGGTCTTGAGGTCGTCCATGGCCTCCTTATGAATCTTCTCCCGTGCAGCAATGTCTTCCTCGTTCCGCTTCTTAAGTTCTTCATTGCGGGCTGTCTCGTGATTCAGGTCAGACTCGAGTCGTGCAATTTCCACCTTGTATCGCGCCTCAGCCTGCGCCGTAGCAGACAATGCAGCCTGAGAGGACCTGGTCCTCACGACAGCACGAGCCACGAAAAAGGCTATAGCCGCAGCCAGGACAAAACCCGCAATGAATGACAATACAATCTCCATTTCGATCACCGTTTCAAAATACCTTCCATGTCCTCCCAAGGGAGAGTGACCTTGATAATGCCGAGATAATATGGACCTATCTCATATTGTCCATAGATATAGGTAACGCCTTCCTGGGTCACGATGAAATTGCCGTTAGGTTCTATATCTTTGATGAATAGCGCATTATAAGCATCCGGATCCGGCAGGGATTCCTCCAGGCGGGAAGAAAGCAGTCCGGACAGGGTCTCCCGGTACCCGTCACCGAACAGGTCTGTCTCCGTAAGCAGATTGCCCGAAACATCGAATACCATTCCCGTCTCGGAAGTGCTTCCGTGAGCGCCGCCCGTGTACGAATAGGATGTAACATCGTATGAAATCATGCCCTTATATTCCCCGCAGACAAATCCGCTTACTGACATCTCCCAGGAAAGGCATGCAGAATCATCTCCCTGTTCCCCGAGATAGGAGAGCAACTCCAGATTTGCATCGCGGTACTCCCGTACGCAACTGTCGGCCCATGAATCGGCCGAAGCCTCAATGTCAATGGAGCCATCTGCCCGGAATGCCTCACGGCAAATACTCCCCTTGATGCTGTTCACCGCCTCGTCCGGAATCCCGGCTACAGGATATTCCAACGAGACATTTACTATGACAGAGTCAGCGCGTCCTTCCGCAAGCGCCTCACAACGCTTGAATTCCACATTTTTCATTTTCAGCCTGTCGCGGTCACACCCCGCAAGCATGACGGAAGCCAGGACCGCGACGGCTGCAAACTTCAGGATAAAGTTTTCAAAGTTCAGTTTCATGATATAATCAGTCATTGTTCATTTCCGTGATATCCACCTCTCCCTTCTTGCTGCTTCCCATCAGCCACTCGCTGTAATAGTCAGCCAGCTTCCAGAAGAAGTACTCGTTCATGTCGCCGTATCCGTGACGCTGTCCCGGAAGGAAAAGCATGTCGAAACGCTTGTTGGCGCGGATAAGGGCATTGATGACACGTATCGTATTGGCCGGATGCACATTGTCGTCAATGTCTCCGGTGCAGAGCAGGAGATGCCCTTTCAGGTTCTTCGCGAACTGCTGGTTGGTCTCGATATGATATACGAATGTCGTGTCGCCCTTCTCTATCTTCTCCCTGATACCGTGATGCTGCTCGCTCCACCATCTGTTGTAGATGGAATTGTCGTGATTGCCGGAGCAGGAGACAGCTACCTTGAAGAAGTCAGGATAGGTCAATATCGCAGCCGTGGACATGAAGCCTCCGCCCGAGTGTCCGTGGATTCCTACCCTGTCGAGGTCAATCCAAGGATAACGAGCACCGAGCTGCTGGATGGCATATTTCTGGTCCTCGAGACCGTAATTGCGCATATTGCCGTAGCCATAATTGTGATACCATTTCGAACGGTTCGGATGGCCGCCCCTGTTACCCACCGTTATGACGATGAACCCGAGTTGGGCCAGCCTGTCAGTACGTGTGAACCCGCGGCTCCATTTGATCGTATTGGCCTCAACCTGAGGGCCCGGATAAACGTAATCACATATAGGATAGACCTTTGTGGAATCGAAATCGAACGGCTTGTAGATAGCTCCATAGAGATCCGTGATACCATCTGCCGCCTTCACAGTGAATCTCTCCGGGAACTTGTAACCGGCATCGAAGAGCAGGGAGAAGTCAGCCTCCCCGAGAGTGCAGATACGGCGTCCGGTCGCGTCATAAAGCGCGGAAGCAGGCTTGTAGTCAACACGTGAGTAATTGGCAATGAAATATTTGCCGTCCTCGGAGCCGATGGCCTCCACATTCATGTCAGGCATATCGAGCAGCTTGATCGGACCGCCCTGCAGGCTGACGCGGTAGGTATGCATCTGGTACGGATTCTCGCCCTCTTCCCGGCCGCATGCGCTGAAGATTACATATCCTTCCTTTTCATTGACACTTACAATGTCATCCACATGGAATGCCCCTTCGGTAAGATTCCTCACGAGCGTGCCGTCGGCATTGTACAGATACAGATTGGCCCAGCCGTTGCGCTCCGACCAGTGGATGAGCTGTTTTCCGCCACCTATTATCTCCAGGCCGCGTCCCTCGACATAAGTGTTCATCCTCTCGGATATCACGGTACGGGTCGAGTCGCTGTCCACACCCACATGGCATACATCCATCCTCTTAAGGTCCCTGCTCATCCTCGTGAGATAGAAACCGTTGGCATCGCCATGCCATTTCGGGGAATAATATTCCTTGAAGCTCTCTTCAACCTTGCGCGGAGCCCTCTCCAACGACAGTTCCTGGTCCTTGAAAGCATTGATTTTCACCTTATGTGATGTCCATCCTTCGGTTTCGAACACATACAATGTTCCCTTCGGCCCCGGTTCTCCCGGCATCTGGTATTTGTAGGTCTCGAGAGTCGGCCTAGGATTGCTGAGCGAATTGATCACCCACATCTCCTTCAGCGGACTGGTGTCCCAGCGCATCACGGCAATATGCTTTGAGTCCGGACCCCACACGAGTTCGCCTGGATATGTCCTCGCCGTGGTGTCGGTCTCGGTGTATCCCTTGTAATTGTCTATGCCATAGGCGGATTCCCTGAAACCGTCTCTTGTGATTCGGTGCTCCACGATAGTGGTGTCCTTCGGATTCTTGACTGCCTTGCGCATGTTCAGGGTGTCCATATAGTAGAGGTCGGCATTCTTCACATAGACTCCGACCAGTCCGTCAGGAGATATGCTTGCCCACCTCGGATATTTGTCTTCCTTCTTGTCCGTGGTATAGGTCAGATTCCCGTCGGAAATCCTGTAGCGAAACCTGAACACCAGCTTCTCGTCCTTTTTGTCTTTAGAAGTCGTGTCCTTGCGCTCCTGAGTGCTCGTGATGCTGAACTTGAGATAATTCTCGTCCTCCGGGTCGATTTCAACGCCCCTGAACGGGATATGCCTGGCGTCGAACGGATCTTTGACAATCTCGGTCAGCTTCATGGCAAGCTTGTCCAGGTCGAATACAGGGGTTGTCCTGCCCTGCACCGGATCCGCTATGTAATAATTCGTACCGGAGGACGTCTTCCATTGATACAGGAACCTGTCCCCGGTCCTGAACCACGAAGGCCTGACCTCGGTAGAGAAAACCATCTGGCTGACACGTTTTGCAGAAAAGCGCTCGGCCAGTGCATAATTCGGAGTATGCACATACTCCCTTCCGTCCTCCCGTACCGGGGAAACGGATTGAGCTGAAATACCGGACGCAGCCGTCAGGGACAATGCCAATGCAGCAGCCGCCGATGTCAAATTCTTCATTGTCATCATTTTATGTATAATTTTACTACGAATATACTGAATATGTCACAATAAAAATAATTTTTGTCACATAATTACATTTCACGGCTACAATCGGTAAAGCGCGAAAAGGGCCGAGCCGCTGCCTGACATGGAGGCATAGACGGCACCGGAATCGTATAATGACTGCTTGATGGCCGCCAGTTCCGGATGAGCCTTGAACACAGTCTTCTCGAAGTCATTGATCAGCAGATTCTTCCACTCGCTGACAGGTCTGCGCAGCACATCTTTGAGACGGATTCCAGGCTCCGCCGGGACAATCCCCTTGTATGCCTCGGCCGTGGAGACATGGATTCCCTCAGGGACCACTATCTGAAGTTCGTAAACCTCCTTCCCGTTGCCGTCCTTCCCGGACCGGGATGCGTCCTGCGTCCCTGCATCCACTATCCTGGCAGGAAGATTATACGGAGACAGAATCTCGCCCCTCCCCTCGCCTGTCATCGGCACGTCATAAATGAAAAAGGCACAGTCACTTCCGAGTACGGATGCATATTCGGCAAGAGAAGCTTCCGGCAGGCCGAGCGAGAACAGGCTGTCCAGCATTTTCAGGGCATACGCAGCATCCGCGGAGCCTCCGCCAAGACCGGCCCCTACAGGAGAGGTCTTCTCGAGGAAAATCTTCACCGGAGGAAGATGGAAGTCCTTGTCCAGCAGCATATAGGCCTTGGCGCACAGGTCACTGAGCACATTCCAGTCGACCCCTTCCCTGCGGGCCACGGTAATCATCAGCTTGCCGTCCGGGGATATCCCCTGGGCGAGCTGCGGGACCTCTTCATCAGAAACCCCCTGGACAGCGGAATTCTCCCCGTACAGGGCCACCAACCTCGACAATGTCCTGCTATAATCATCCCCGGCGACAATCTCCAGGGTGTCGCTATACTGCCCGGACTTCACGAACAATGTCTCAAGGTCATGGAAACCGTCCGGACGTTTCCGGAGCACGTTCAGGCCCAGGTTGATTTTTACAGGCGGGTGTGTAATCATGTCAGAAAATTTTTCCGGCAGCTAATTTACACATAAATTCCCGATAAAACCTGACAGTGCGGAGAAATATGCCGTGTCCCCGGCGGGATAAAGGAATTTGTCGGCGATGAAATGCCTGTCACCTTCAATGACATAGGTATGTACCGGCGAGGCCCCTTCAGGACACGAAGACTTGGTGATTGAGCGGAGGAGTTTGACGAAACACTTGTAAGGCACCTGGGTATCCGCCCTGCTATGCATCATCAGGACCGGTTTGCCGGCGAGCCTCGGAGCATCTTCCAAAGGCGTCTCCCTGAACGGGTTCACGCCGAACTTGATACCTGCATACAATGCCGAGGAAAGCTTCGCCGGTGCCGCCAGGACAGGTGTGATATAATGTCCAAGCATCCCGCCCACTACATCCTGGAAAGAGGAAAACGCCGAAAGCGTGACAATGGCATCGACATTTTCATTGACCCCGGCACGGATTGCTATGCCTCCTCCCATTGACAGACCCATAAGGATGACAGGCACATCGGGATAATCGGAAACCGCCTGCCTCACTACGGCATTGATATCCTCTGTCTCCTCATAGGCCAGACATATCCTGTCACCGTCACTCTCCCCATGGCCGCGGACATCCGGCAGATATGAGACGAGTCCTGATTTGCGGAACTCCTTCACATGACCGTAAAACGCTGTCACCGAAGGGTTCTCGATGCCGGAAATGCATATCACGACTCCCCTGGCGCTGTCCTCCGGTGCAATTTTCAGGGTATGGATGCAGAATCCGTCCGTCGTGTTGAGATACAATGTATCCGGCTCCGGAAGCCCGAATTCTTCCGCTGCGAATACTCTGGAATAACTGACATGCTTGTCGCACACGATATTGATTAGTGCTATAGGTCCTGCGATGACAATTACGGCATAGAGAGCCAGAATCGTGACTCCCACCCATTTCAATGCTTTCTTCATATCTGGTTTCATGATTTCCGGCAAAGGTATGTCAATTCATCCGACCGGGCAACAGACCGGATTCCGATGTCCATGCCGTTATAACTCAATATGTTGATATACAAATACTTTATAATAACAATTGTCCACATCCCCGAGGATTCTCCCGCATATATTTCATTCATTGAAAAAAATACATTATATTTGCACCGTTAACAAAACGCCTTATTTTTGTATGGAACCTCCCAGTTCTGTAAATAATGACCGGACAATGCCGGCAGGACAACCTGCTGACGACCCGTTGTCGGATTTTATTAACAGCGATACATATCTGATTGTAACAAGCTGTCCTGAGGATGATCAGGACAGAAGTTATGTCGTGTGCGAGTATTCCCCGCGCACAGGATTGGCGTACATAGGTACAGGAGGCGGCATAGAATCATAAGACACAACACAATATGGCACTATATCTAAGAAAGACACTTGACAACAAGGCTGAAATAGCAGTCTGGCAGATCACCGAGACCGAAGAGGAACTGAAATCAATGTGTTCGGTCCCTAATGACGAGATGGAGGAAATCTCGTGGATAAGAAGCGAATCTCTCCGTAAGCAGAGGCTTGCGGTAAGGGCTCTTCTCGACCAGCTTTTCGAAGAGAAGGTATATCTC
>SFNZ01000069.1 GCA_004552615.1 Bacteroidales bacterium
TCACCAGATCGATCTCAATATAGGTAAAATCCAGATCGGACGGGAAGAGCCCCGTGCCGCTGCTGATGGCATAGTCGGTTCCGGCCACAGCAGTGTCGTCCTCCGTTTCGTAGTCCACGCCGGTCACATACTGCAGGCCCTCGCTTTCACGCATCAGGGGAATGCGGACTTTTCCGGCGGACTTGTCCGCCCAGATCTCCGTCTCGGCAAAACCCATGGCGCTGGGGATCTCCGGCTCGTCGTCCTCAATGGCGATGGAGGCCGTGCAGGCGTTGGAATAGACCTCCGCTCCCCGGGATTCCATGACAACGGCGTTGACCACTTCGCCGCACTCGTGCAGGTCATCGTCCAGGGCCTCGAAGGTGATCTCCTTTTCCCACTCACCGTCGGCAAAGACCACCAGGAAGGGATAGCTGTCATATTCACCGCCGTCGAACTCGATGAGGGAGTCGGTGCGGGTATGGTCATCCACAAAGTCCTCGGGCATGACGGGTGGGATGTCCTCCGCTTCTGGCTCATAAGCCTCACCCTGCCAGCTCTCGGAGCAATACTTCACCCCGTTCACTTCATAGAAGCAGCGGAAATCGTAAGTATAGGTATCACCCATAACAGCCTTCAGCAGCTCCGGAGAAATGACCGCAGGCGAGACGCTGAGGGCCAGGTCGTCGGACAGTTCGAAATTGTGCATATATGCAAATACGTTGGCATCAATTATCTGAAGTACATAGAAGCCTAAAAGGGCGACTACGGAATAATCCCTGTATCTTCTGAAGACATCCCTGTAATACTTCGCGGTGGATGCGGCTACCGGGCCGTCATAGGTAGAGTCCTCCATCGTGGCATCATTGTATATCTTCTTGTACCTGAGATAGTTCGTATTGTTGGTAACAAGAAAATGAGCAGAGCACATCAGAGCCGTGTAATATATCGGAATCTTCCAGTACTCCCCGTTGTATGCCTGTCCCAGACCGGGAAGAAGAAGCGAGTACAGGGTCGCCTTTCCGGGCTGCGGATAGTCCCCCGACCCGAAATTGCAGACTCCGTCCAGAAGCGAACCCCAGTAGAAGAGTCCCGTTCCTACGAAGCACCATGTGCTGGCTGTCTTGAAGTCTGATTTGCCTTCCACATTGTACCTGTGCCTGTAGTAGATGCCGAGACCGGCTGTTGCAGCCATGCCTCCGTAGATGACCGGCAACTTCCAATATTGCCTGTTGTGCATCTGCTGGCCGCCTATGAACACGGTGGATCCGGCGAACATCACGCCGATCCTTGCATCCCTCTTGTGGGAGATGCCGCCGAAATACTCCTTGAAAGTGAATGCCTTGTCCGTTGAATCCCTGCCGGTCGTATCATCTTTCTCGTTGTATGTCTGCGTGAATGCCTCTTCCCTGAACTGGGCCTTGATGTCAGTCATGGACAATGCAAATCCCAGAACGGCAAGTACGGCAATATGAAAGAAACGTCTCGTCATTGCAGGCAGGGGATTTCAGATATTCGAATCATCCAGAGCCTTGAGGAAGCGCCTGACTTCCTCATCGGAACCGAAATGGATGGTCATCGTACCTTTCCCTGACGGGGAACGCTTCAGGCTGATGCTCTTGTCGAAATATTTGCCGATATGCTCAAGTACACGGCAATAATCCTCAGGAAGCTCCTCCTCCTGACGCTTCACCTGCGGCTTGTCCGGAGCAAGCAGTTCCCTGACCTTGTCCTCAAGCTGGCGAACGGACCATCCGTTCCTGATGACCAGGTCACAGAGCTGCTCCTGGGCTGCCGGTTCCTCGATGCCGAGAAGTACTTTTGCATGTCCTACGCTCAGAAGTCCGACTTTGAGGTCATGCTGAACCTTTGCCGGAAGACGGAGAAGACGGAGATAATTGGTCACCGAAGCGCGTTTCTTCCCTACCCTGTCAGCCATCTGCTCCTGCGTCAGGCTGCATTCCTCGATGAGTCTCTGATAGCTGAGAGCCACTTCAATAGGATCGAGATTTTCCCTCTGGATGTTCTCCACGATAGCCATTTCTAGCATCCCCTGGTCGCTTGCATCCCGGATATATGCCGGAACCATGTCCATCCCGGCGAGACGGCAGGCCTTGAAACGGCGTTCGCCGCTGATTATCTGATACCTGTCCGCACTCTTTTTCCTGACGGTTATTGGCTGGATCAGGCCGAAGGTACGTATGGATTCGGAAAGTTCCTGGAGGGCTTCCTGGTCAAATGACATCCTCGGCTGGAAAGGGTTCGGCTCAATCATGTCCACAGGAATACGGAGTATGTCTGCGGTGTCCTGAGGATCCTTCGCCCCCACCACAGCCTTGTTCACATATCCTACAGGCGAACGCAGGGTGTCAATGCTTGATGAATCACCCAGAAGTGCGTCAAGTCCTTTGCCAAGTCCTCTTATCGGTTTGCTCATAAATAATCTGATTAATTCTTGTTTTTCTCGAGGACTTCCTTCGCAAGGTTGAGATAGTTGGATGTGCCGTTGCACATGACGTCGTAGAGAATGATCGGCTTTCCGTGCGACGGAGCCTCGCTCAGACGGATGTTCCTCTGTATTATAGTATCGAATACCATGTCCTTGAAATGTTCCCGGAGCTGGTTCAGCACCTGGGTATGCACCTTCGTGCGGCCGTCATACATGGTCACCACGAATCCCTCGATAGTGAGCACCGGATTCACTCCGTTCTGCACGAGCCTGATGGTCTGGAGAAGCTTTCCGAGACCTTCGAGGGCGAAGAATTCCGGCTGCACCGGTACGATTACGGAATCCGCAGCGGTCAGGGAATTGACGGTGATGAGGCCGAGGGACGGGGAGCAGTCAATGACAATATAGTCATACCTGTCACGGACAGGTGCAATGGCATTCTTGAGCACGGACTCCCTGTCAGGCACATCGCGCATCTCGATCTCGACAGCCACGAGATTGATATGGGAAGGGACCATGTGAAGGTTCGCTATCTCAGTCTGTATCAATGCATCCTCGATGCCGATAGTGCCTATCATGACCTCGTACAATGTCCTCTTCTGATCATTGTCAGGAGAAAAATTAAGGCCGGATGTCGTATTGGCCTGAGGGTCTGCATCTATGATCAGCACTTTCTTCTCGAGAACTGCGAGCGAAGCTGCCAGATTGATGGCGGTGGTGGTTTTGCCTACCCCGCCTTTTTGATTTGCTATAGCGATAACCTTTCCCATTCGATTATTTTTAACCTGAACTACAAATTTAATAAAATAATTCTTATTGCAGGCAAACAGACATCTGTTTTTGAATTTTTCTGCACTCCGGTTCGTCAGCACCCGCTACGGGTCTACATCCAACACTATGTTTCCGGCACATTGACGGACCCTGCAGAATTCCTGTACCGTCGCGTCCAGCCGCCTCTTCATGCCAGCAAGTTCCGGGCCCTTCTTCATCAATATTCGTATATGCCTGATATACAAATCGGAAACCTTGTCCACCGCCGGAGGATAAGGGCCCATCACCGACACTGTGCCGGATCCGCCACCTGCCTGACAGGGCACTCCGTATTCCTTCATCAGGACGCCCGCAAGTTCGGCCGCAAGATCTTCAGCGGCCTTTTCCTCCCTGTCACGGACAATCACCTGCACTATTCTCGAAAAAGGAGGATAACCGAAGGCATAACGTTCCGAAAGCATCTCCTCGGAAAGGTCTTCATTACGGTAATCCCCTGAGAAAAGCCTGTATACAGGATGGGAAGGACGGGAAGTCTGTATCACGAAGGTACCTTTCTGCCCGCGTCTCCCTCCCCTGCCCATGAACTGGCCGAGCATCTGGACCGCACGCTCATCCGCCCTGAAGTCCTGCTGTCCGAGAAGGGAATCAGCCTGGATGACTGCAACTAAGGACAATCCTCCGAAATCGAATCCCTTGGTCACTATCTGGGTGCCTACCAATATGTCTATCTTCCTGTCCGAGAAAGCCTTGACCACATCCTTCCCCGCTGATGCACTGGAGGAAGTGTCACTGTCGAGTCTTGCAAGCCTCGCTCCCGGGAATAGCTCCCGGGCCTCCTCCTCCACTCTCTGCGTTCCCGCCCCGAGAGGCTCGAGAGGAGCTCCGCACCGCCCACATGCACCCGTGTAGCTGAATCTGGAACCGCAGTAATGGCACATCATGACCCCCTCCTGCCTGTGCCAGCTCAGAGGAACGTTGCAATGCGGACAATGAGGAATATCCCCGCATCCCGTACATTGCAATGAAGGGGCATAGGAGCGCCTGGCCCTCAACAGCAGGACCTGACCGCCCGAAGACAATGCCTCATTGACCTTCGCTATGAGCCTGAACGAGAAACTTCCCTTCATACCCTTCTTCCTGCGTTCAGCTGACGTGTCGATGATTTCCACCTCGGTGTCGGTGTTCCCGAAATACTTTTCCGAAAGCATGACTTTCACGAAACGCCCCGTCCTGCAATTGTACAGGGATTCGAGCGAAGGAGTGGCAGTCCCGAGAATCACGTCCGCCCCGTGTATCCTGGCCAGCATCAGGGCCGTGTCCCTGCCATTGTACCTCGGCGCCGGGGCATCCTGCTTATATGAAGGGTCATGTTCCTCGTCAACAATCACGAGGCCGAGATCCCTGTGCGGAAGAAACACCGCGGAACGAGTCCCTAGCAGCACATATCCGCCATGCCGGACAGATTCCAGCACGGAATATCTCCTTGCCGGCGTCTCCTTCGAATGAAATGTGAGAAGCCTGCTGCCGAACACTGAAGTGAGCCTGTCCTCGAGCTGACGGCTGACAGCTATCTCCGGGACAAGGTATAGGACATTTTTTCCACGAGAAAGAGCCTCCAGGGCCAGCACAATGTATATTTCGGTCTTCCCGGAACCGGTCACTCCGTCAAGAAGCACAGGCTTCTTATCTGACATTCCCGTCTTTATGCGTCCGAGCGCTTCTTTCTGTGCAGCACTCAGTGACGGGACATGGAGCGGCGGCTCATTCCCCGGGACGTCATCAACTTCCGGACTTGCCAGTCTCATCAGCTCTTCCCCCAGGTGAATAGCCTCCGCCTCATATTTCCTTACATCCTCGGCATACCTGTCCTTCACAGCCTGCTTCACCGCCCTCGCAAGCAGCTCTTTCCGCCGGGCCAGGATGGTCCCGGTTCTCTCGAGCCTTGCCCTGACGGCCGCAACCTTCTTGTCAACAGCAGCCCGGGCCCTTTCCTTGGACCGAAGGGATACCAATTCCCCGTCAATCTTCACAGCCGGATATGCAGCCTTGTACACCTCCCCTACGGAACACAGATAATACTCCGATACAAACTCCCAGAGCCTGAGTTCATCCTCCGTGACCGGAGCCATATCCCTCACGATATCAAGGATTTCCAGGATTCGGGATTCATCTATGCCAGGAACGATTCCGGTATCCCTGACTACACCCGTATATTTCCGGCCCGCGAAACGTACAGACACCCTGTCCCCACGCGCCACAGGACCTTCGCCCTCCGGCACGAAATAGCAGGGATTCCACTCGAGCCTGAGCGGAAGAATCACGGATATGTAGGTCCCGACTTTTTCCATATTGCGAATTTACTAAGGATTTTTCAAAAATCAACAGAAAGCTGGATCCGGCACTCCGCCCTCGCCGGACGGTCTCCTGACGTTCCTTCCAACGACCATGGACATGCAGTGTATCCTGCCCTGAAATAGACCTTCATGTAGCAGGAACCCAGACGGAACCTGTGCCTCGCAGCCAGCGAGACGGCATATCCGCGGCCGTAATAGGCAGGAACATTGAACGTTCCCGGAGCATCCCTCTCGTATGAATACAGGCGGTCATCCCAGCTGTCGGCGACGAACAGTGTCCCCCTCAGGTACACGGCCCCGGCCCCATGCACATATCCCTCTTCAGCATAGGCGAGCCATGCGAATCCCGAACATTTCAGCAGATCCGCCCTGAGCACAGTCTGCCATCCACTGCAAGTCCATTTAAGGTCCGTCCTTGCCTCAGTCCTGGACTTCTCCCCGTATGACCTCAGCCTTCCAGTCAGCCTGACGGAGAGGACCAGGGCGTCAGCAAGCTTAAGCGGACAGTTCAGGAGTAGTTTCAGCTGCCGCGACCTTACATCAGCATCCGGGAATGCCAGGTCAGCAGTCAGGCCTATCTCATTGTAAAACAGGCCTGCAGCAGCACCGGCCTCCACCTTCTTTCCGGAGAAAGCCCTGACCGGCGAGCTGTATGCCAGGTCATACCCGTTCTGGATCCAGCGTCCCGAGCCGGCAACCTTCCACCTTTCAGCAAACGGTACACAGAACCCTCCAGTCACTGCCCCGGCACGGTTAATCAGATCAAAAGCAGTTTCCGCAAACAGGTCAGTCCCCTTCACGCAGAACCTCGCATCAGCGGATACCTTTGCCGCAGCGAGGCGTCTCCCATCTGCAGGGCATGCCGCACAGACTCCGTAAGCCGTCATGGACACTGCTCCTGTCCTTGAAAACCATCCGGCATTGAATCCCGGCATCACGGAAATGTCGGGCGGTTTTCCTGACTCACACCAGTCCCTGAGCCCCGGAAATGACACGAAGGCCGAGATGTCCAGATGCCCCGAGGATACCCTTGCGGCAATCCCCCTGTGGCTGGTTCCGGCTGACAGTGAGCGGGATGGAGAGATTCCCGTAGGACGTTTCCAGAATGACCTGTCCCCGGAAAATCCGCCCATCTGGTATCCGCTCCACAAAGCCAGGCCCTGACCGAAACGGAGAGCATAATCCCCGATCAAATAACTTGCTTTCCGACGTCTGCCGGAAATTTCCAGAAAACAGGAATAGGATGACGGTTTCATAAAGGGAGCGTCATATCCTTTCTTGGCTGACAAGCCGAAATCCACCCTGTCCCCGTCCCCCGCCCGGAGCTTGTGCCACATTGATAATGAAGTACCTGTCCCTTCAACATATTTAAGAGACAGATTCGTATCGGAGGAGACATCTGCCCGGGGACCTTTCTTCCGCTCTCCCGGCGGACCTGAAGAGCCCAGTTTGACGAAATGCGAGATTGCCTCCACGAAAGCCTGCGGGAAACCGTCCACTGAAGCCAGCTCAGTGAAGGACAATATCTCACCGGTCCTGTTCCGGTATTCCGTCAACGAGGCCACCTGGTATTGTGAGAACAAGCCTGACGCAAGGAGCCTGCTCCGCGAGGCGCCGTTCAGGTCCAGAGGAGACCTTTCCAGTTCTTCGTACCGTTCTATCTCATCCTCCCCGAGCGACTCCATTCCAGTCTCCCCCGTCAGGTAAAGCACGGCCCTGATGAACCCGTCCCTGTCCGGTTCCCCCGGCCCTGCCGCAAATGAAACAACAGCAGATGCCCATAATGCCGCCTGCACAAATACCGCCATCCCGATGCTTTCCAAATTTCGCATTTCCCTTCCCGTGTGAATTTCCGGTCCAAGATAGAGATATACATCCGCATTCGGGGTGGCTTTTTTCCCACGTTTGAAGATTTTTATGTTTTTTAAACATATTTATATTAATTTTGTGCGCTCTTGATAATGAAAAATTTCGAGAATATGCAAAAGATAAATCTTTATGACAAGACATTCCGGACCTTCATTCCGAATGAGAAGATCGAAGAGGCAATCGACGGGGTTGCCGCGAAGCTGAACGCCGACTTCAAAGGCTGCAAGGACATCCCGGTCCTGATATGCACCCTGAACGGCGCCATCATGTTCACTGCCGAACTGATGAAAAGGCTTGAGTTCGACTGCGAGCTGGTCTCCATGAAACTGTCCTCCTACGTCGGCACGAAATCCACCGGCACCGTGAGGCAGGTGATGGGACTGACAGGGGACATTTCCGGAAGGAGGGTCATCATTATAGAGGACATCGTGGACACGGGCAACACCATCGCAGACCTTATTTCCATCGTGAAGAAGAAGGGCGCATCCGAATGCAGGATCTGCACAATGCTCCTGAAGCCTGAGGTTTACAGCAAGGACATAAAGCTCGACTACGTTGCAATGGAGATTCCGAACAAGTTCATAGTCGGCTTCGGACTGGACTACAACGAGCTCGGACGCAACTACAAGGATATCTACATTCTTGACGAATAAAGACGAATTAAAAATGAAGTATTACATTCTTTTCGGGCCTCCGGGTGCAGGAAAAGGCACTCAGGCCAGCGCCATGGTGGAGAAATACAATCTCCGCCACCTTTCTACGGGTGAGCTCTTGCGCAAAGAGATTGCGGAAGGCACCGAACTCGGCAAAAAGGCAAAATCCCTCATCGATGCAGGCGCACTCGTTCCGGACGAAGTGGTGGAAGGCATGATTGACAATGCATTCAAGACCACTGAAGGCGTGGCAGGTTTCCTTCTCGACGGTTTCCCTCGCACCATTGCACAGGCAGAAGCCCTCGACACGATGCTAGCCGCTTCAGGAGAAGCAGTTACATCAGTCATCTCAATCATGATTCCTGACGAGATGATCAAGGAGCGCATCCGCCACAGAGCCTCCATAGAAGGACGTGCCGACGACGCACGTGAGGAGACCATCAACAACAGAATCAGCACATACCATGAAAAAACCGAGCCTCTCGTAGATTTCTACAGAAAGGCCGGCAAATATGTCGAGATTGACGGGACGGGCACCATCGAGGAGGTCCGCCAGGCAATCTTCAATGCAATGGATTAAGATCTGAAAGGAACCATCCGATGAACTTCCCTATCCCCTCGTGAAGAGAGGTCGTCGGCCGGTATCCGTAATCATTCTCCAGCCGGGAGGTGTCCGCGTAAGTCTCGTAGACATCTCCCGGCTGCATTGGCAGCATTATCTTCTCTGCACTGCGGCCGAGAGCGGATTCAATCTCATTGATGAAGTCCATGAGCTTCACTGGATTTGAACAGCCTATATTGTACACGCTGAACGGGACATCGCCGTCCTTGCGCTCTGTAGCAGGACTCTCGCACACGACTTTCACAGTACCCTCCACGATGTCATCAATATAGGTGAAATCCCTGAGCATGTCCCCGTTGTTGAATACCTTTATCGGCTCCCCGGCACTCATGGCCTTCGCGAAAAGCATCGGAGCCATGTCCGGCCTGCCCCACGGTCCGTACACGGTGAAATATCTCAGGCCCGTGCAACGGAACCCGTACAGTTTGCTGTAGGCATGGGCCATCAGTTCATTGGACTTCTTGGTCGCCGCATACAGGCTGACCGGCATGTCAGCCTTGTCCGACTCTGAATAAGGAACCTTGGAATTCAGTCCGTACACGGAGCTGGAAGAAGCGAAAACAAGATGCTGCACATTGTTGTTCCGGCAGCCTTCAAGCACGTTCAGGAATCCCTCAACATTGCTGTGAAGATAAGAGTAAGGATTTGTTATCGAATACCTTACACCAGCCTGGGCGGCAAGATTCACCACCACGTCGAACTGGCCGTCGCGGAAAAGAATGTCCATCGCCTCCTTGTCGCAGAGGTCCATCCGCACGAAACGGGCGTTCGGGAAAATGTCACTTGTCTCAGGATTCTTGAATATGAACGGACGGTGAAACCCGCACTGCTCGAGCCTGCCGTATTTCAATTCCACTGCATAGTAATCATTTATATTGTCAAGGCCAAGCACATCCACTCCTTTCCCTGCAAGCCTGTAAAGCAGCCTGGAACCGATGAATCCGGCAGCTCCCGTTATCAACACTTTCATAACCAAAAAGTTCCACAAGCGCTCCGGAACCGCCTGTAAATTAAGCAAATCTATATCTTCCG
>SFNZ01000145.1 GCA_004552615.1 Bacteroidales bacterium
TATTTCATCCTCGGTGAGCGTCGGTGTGGCGCATTTCTGACCGTCGAACTTGTGATTGCACTGCCAGATGACCTTCCGGTAGGCGTCGTTGCTGTGCCAAACTTTCGGACCGTACCAGCTGCTGCAGTCGCCGCACTTGACCTTACTGGAGAAAATGCTGACCGAGCTCTTGCGGTTCCGGCCCTTTTTGCGGGTGGCCATCAGGGTCTGCACCATCTCGAAGGTCTCCGGATCGATAATGGCCTCGTGATTATCCTTGACATAGTACTGTGGGATTTCACCCTCATTGGCCTTTTTCTTCTTGGTCAGGAAGTCGACCGTGAAGGACTTTTGCAGCAGCGCATCGCCCTTGTACTTCTCGTTGGTGAGAATGCTCTTGATGTTGCTTGGGTTCCAGTGGTCCTTGCCGCCGGGAGAAGGAATGCCTTCATCGGTCAGCGTCCGGGCAATCTGGAATGGCGACTGGCCTTGCAGGAATATTCCGTAGATGCGCTTGACCAGCTTGGCCTGTTCTGGGTTTACCACGAGGTTGTGGTCCGGCCCCATGTCGTAGCCCAGAAATCGCTTGAACGGAACCGTGACCTTGCCGTCTGCAAACCGCTTCCGTTGGCCCCATGTGCAGTTCTCGGAAATGGACCGGGACTCTTCCTGCGCCAGCGAGGACATGATCGTCAGCAGAAGTTCACCCTTGCTGTCGAAGGTCCAGATGTTTTCTTTTTCAAAATAGACCTCGACGTTGTGCTCCTTGAGTTTCCGGATGGTAGTCAGGCTATCGACTGTGTTTCTAGCAAAGCGGCTGACCGACTTCGTGATAATCAGGTCGATCTTGCCGTCAAGGGCATCTGCAACCATCTGCCTGAACTGCTCACGCTTTTTGGTATTGGTGCCGGTGATGCCTTCGTCAGGATATACCCCGACGAACTCCCAATCATCCCGGCCATTGATGTAATTCGTGTAGTAGTCAATCTGCGCTTCGTAACTGGTCAGCTGCTCCTCGTTGTCGGTGCTGACACGAGCGTAGGCCGCCACACGTCGCTTCTTAGTGCTGTTGATCGGTGCCGCCGTGAAGCGTGACAGCGTCGCCGGTATCGTGGTTACGGATTTGGCCATTTCTTTTCGCTCCTTATTTTCTTGATTCTTTCACTCATTGCCTCCCTGCGCTCGTCTGTCCAAGCGGCCTTCATGGATTTTTTTGCTTTTTCCCGCCGTTCCTCGGTCCAAGGGGTGCCGTGCCGCTTATCCAAGAAGTCTCTGGATTCGATGTGGCCGTCCCTGAAATGGAACGTGACCATGTGGTCGAGGATTGTTGCACTTTCAATCTGAGCGTCCATCGCAGCCTCGTCGAACTCATCAAGGCCAAGGATCTCAGTCACCAGCCGCTTCATGGTCTCGTCCCTGATAGCCGGATTCCGACATTCGGAACGTGGACCGGTGCAATACCACGACCGTGTCGGGGTGCCGTCCTTACGCTTTCCGGATTGGCAGCGGTAATTGGCACCGCAGCAGCCGCATTTTATGAATCCGGTGAACTCGTAGAAGGTATTCCGGTTCGGATTGGTATCCTTGCGCTTGTGCCGTTCTCCCCAGAGCTTTCTGCGCTCGTCTGTCCACCAGTCGGTCTTGGCAGTAGATTGCCATTTGGTGGTGACCTCGTGGCCGTCGTAAAAGCGGAAGGTCAAGGTATCGTCTCCGATAACGATGACTTCCTCGATCTGCTGACTGAAAACGTCCTCGTCAAACTCATCAAGGCCCAGCACCTCCGCTGCGGTATTCTGGAGCATCTTCTCCGGGATGTTCTTCGAGGGGCAAGCCGACACACCTTTCTGGCTTTTCGTCTGACAGATCCAGATGTAGTAAACCTCACCGGCGGTATTCCGTTTTCCACTGTGGCGATAGTGTTTTCGGCAGCAGCCACAGGTGATCTTCGTGGAGAAAGCCGATAGTTTCAGCGACTTGTTTCCGAAGGGACCAAGGTCCCGTCTGCGCTTGAACTCGGCCTGTACCGCTTGCCATTCGTCCATCGGGATAATTGCCTCGTGAGTGTCTTCGACAAAATACTGTGGCATCTCGCCGTAATTCTTCCTACGGCGCTTGGTGATCGGGTCTTCACAGTATTCCTTCTGGAAGAGCATGTTCCCGGTGTAGGTGATGTTCGTCAAGATAACCTTTACATTGGAATCCACCCACGGCTTTCCCTGCCGGGTATAAATGCCTCGGTCCATCAAGGCCCTGCCAATCTCAATCCGGGATGCGCCTTTCATGTACTCGGCATACATCCAGCGGATGATCTCTGCTTCCTCCGGTACGATGACCAGCTTGTCGTCCTGCCACTCATACCCGAAAATGCTGAACTTGCCGTTGGGAATGCCTTGCTTGAACCGCTTGATCGTACCCCA
>SFNZ01000146.1 GCA_004552615.1 Bacteroidales bacterium
CATGAATCAATGGAAACAGGTCAGTTCAATACAGCCCAAGAAGGGCCCGCGTGGCAAGATGAACTATCTGACATTAGATGGCGTGAAATCAATCCTTGGAGTCATAGATGTATCCACATCAAAAGGTCGGCGTGATCTTACCATGTTGTCATTACTCTATAATACTGGGGCGAGAGTCCAAGAGCTTATAGACTTGACACCTTCTTCGCTTAGGCTTCCTAAACCAAGTGTCATCGTGATACATGGGAAAGGAGATAAAACTAGAATCGTCCCTTTGGATGATAGTATTGTACGTCTGCTGGAAGCTTATATAGAAGAACAACACATGAATCTTCCCGGTCAAGAATCTCAGCCACTCTTCCATAATGTGTGGGGAGAGAAACTTACCACCCCCGGAATAACCTATGTCATAAAGAAATACTACCAGCAAGCACAAATCGTAAATAGTGAGCTGTGCTTGGATAAGATTAGCCCACATATCTTCAGACACTCGAGAGCAATGCATCTTCTGCAAGCTGGTGTTAATCTTGTGTATATCCGTGACATCTTGGGCCATGTGTCAATACAAACGACAGAAATCTATGCAAGAGCTGACTCTGATCAGAAGCGTAAGGCTCTGGAGAAGGCATATGCCGATGTGGGGATCACTGAACCGACGGTAAAGACATGGCAGCAAAACAGTAAACTTAAGGAATACTTAAAGAGTCTGGCATAGTCGTTATCAAAAGATAAATTGGCAAAGAATGTTGCCCTCAAACGCCATGGGGGCAACTTGTCTTACTCGCTTTTGATAATAGTATTGTATTGATAACAGGTTTTATCAAAAGATTGTGATAACACCTGGCATTCAGTGGTCGCATGGAGCGGCAAAGGGATGCCCGATTTCAGAAAAATCAACAAAGGATCCTGCGTATATGTGACAGGCAGGTTGAGAAGCCAGAAATACACATTGTCCGACGGGACTGAGAGACAGGCCTATGAGGTTATAGCCTCACGGCTCAGCATTTTGGAAACTGACGAGGCGCCACAGCCGGTCATCGGACTGTAGCCGCCTGAACGAAAACGTAAGGATATGAGAAGAACAATCTTGCTGCTGGCCATTGCCCTAAGCATAGTCGGATGCGGGACGCGGATCAAAGTCAACGCTTTGAGGGAGAACAACATTTCCGCGGAGATTTCGTTGCCTGCAGAATCCACGACACGGTTGCCTGAACAGGCTGTGCCCGTACTTAAGGACACGGTCACAGGGCCCGTGCAGGAAGAAGGTCCGGTGATAATGAAAGCGGTGAAGGACGAAAACGGCGAAATGACGGCAACCGATGAAATAGTGGCGGCAATGGTCTCGGCAAGGTTCAGGAATGTCGCTGAAAGGCACGGAAAAGTCGATCTCCAGTTCATGGTCACTGTGCCGGCAGGCCTGCAGGACAGCAAATGGCAGATCCGCCTGACACCTGACATGTACATCCTCGGGGACAGCGTGAGACTGGACCCCGTCATCATCACCGGGTCCGAATACCGGAAAAGACAGCTTAGGGGATATGAACAGTACCGGAAATTCCTGGACTCCATCATCTCGGACCCTGAAAAATTATTGTACAAGGCACAGCTGGAACTGTTCATCCGAAGGAATATTCCGCAGCTGTACAAATTCAGGAATGACACTTCTTTCGTCTCGGACGAGGAGTTCTCATCTGTGTACGGAGTAACTGAGAAGGCGGCCGTGGAGCATTATACGAGGAGATTCCTGGTGCAGTCCAACAACCGGAAAATCGCCAGGAAGGACAAGATGTACAGCCGGTATGTCAAGGCTCCTATCGTGGTGGACGGAATCCGGATTGACAGTGTCATCACCAATCCGGACGGAGACTTCATCTACAATTATACACAGACCATCTCCACCTCTCCGGGCCTGAGGAAAGCTGAAATCGTCCTGTCAGGCAACATTCTCGAGAACGGGGAAGACATTTACAGGATACCTGCAGGACGGCCGCTGACTTTCTACATAAGCTCGATCAGCGGCCTTACCGACCTGACGGAGAGATATCTGACCAAGGTGATACCGCGCAGGGTCGAGGCCTATACGGCCTGCTATGTGGATTTCCTCTCCGGAAGCAGCGAAATCCGGCCTGAAATCGGGAACAACCGGGACGAGATATCCAGAATCAAGAAAAACATCGCATCACTCGCATCGGACAAGGAGTTCGAGATGGATTCCATCATCGTTACGGCATCATCCTCCCCGGAAGGCTCCGTCAAATTCAACGAGGCACTTTCCTGGAAGAGGGCCAATTCAATTTCCGGATTCTTCGACCGGTTCCTGCAAGCCTGCAAGGATTCCCTGCAAAGGGAAAGAGGGGCGGTGCTGCATTT
>SFNZ01000002.1 GCA_004552615.1 Bacteroidales bacterium
CACCTTATGATTTAAGTAAAGGAAGAATATCCTTCAGATACAAATAAAATTTTCAGTGTTATGAAAGTAAAGACATCCATCAAAAAGCGCAGCGAAGATTGCAAGATCGTAAGGCGTAAAGGTCACCTTTATGTCATCTGCAAGAAGAACCCTAAGTTCAAGATGCGCCAAGGATAATATTCATTTGTAATAAAACAAATAAAGATAAATTATGGCAAGAATAGCCGGTGTTGATTTACCGAACAACAAAAGAGGAGAGATAGGTCTTACCTATATCTTCGGAATCGGCCGCTCATCAGCAAGGAAGATCCTCGATGAGTGCGGAATCGACTATGACACTAAGGTCAGCGAGTGGAACGACGACCAGATCGGAAAGATCCGTTCTATCATCGCAAACGACTACAAGATCGAGGGTGAGCTCCGTTCTTCAGTCCAGATGAACATCAAGCGTCTTATGGACATCGGTTGCTACAGGGGCATCCGTCATCGTATCGGACTTCCTGTACGCGGACAGAGCACAAAGAACAATGCCCGCACCAGAAAGGGTAAGAAGAAGACTGTTGCCAACAAGAAGAAGGCAACCAAGTAAAAATTGATGAATTATGGCAAAGAAAACTACAACATCCAAAAGAGTTGTCAAGGTTGAAGCTTATGGCGAGGCTCATATTTCATCAACCTTCAACAATGTAATCGTTTCCCTCACCAACGCCCAGGGCCAGGTTATCAGCTGGGGTTCTGCAGGCAAGTGTGGTTTCAGGGGATCCAAGAAGAACACCCCTTACGCTGCCCAGATGGCTGCTGAGGATGCTGCCAAGACCGCTTTCGATGCTGGTCTTCGCAGGGTTAAATGCTACGTAAAGGGTCCGGGAGCTGGCCGTGAGTCCGCAATCCGCACCACCAACAATGCTGGTATCATCGTTACCGAGATCATCGACGTAACCCCGATGCCTCACAATGGCTGCAGACCAAAAGGCCGTCGTAAAGTTTAATTTTTAAATTCTTAGATTACTATGGCAAGATATACAGGTCCAAGCACCAAAATCGCCCGTAAATTCGGCGAACCTATCTTCGGCTCAGACAAATATTTCGAGAAGAGAAATTTCCCTCCGGGACAGCACGGTCTCGCTGCCAAGCGCAAGAAGTCCAAGGACTACGCAATGCAGCTCAAGGAGAAGCAGAAGGTCAAGTATATGTACGGCGTCCTCGAGCGTCAGTTCCACAATACCTACAACAAGGCTTCCCGCATGAGCGGTCAGAAGGGTGAGAACCTTATCATCCTCCTCGAGAGCCGTCTGGACAACATCGTTTACCGTCTCGGCATCGCTCCTACCCGCGCAGCTGCCCGCCAGCTCGTGTCCCATCACCACATCACCCTGAACGGATCCGTATGCAGCATCCCTTCAACCCAGGTGAAGGCCGGTGATACCGTAGCAGTCAGGGAGAGGTCCAAGCGCCTTGAGGTCACCCAGAACAGCGTTGCTTCTGTGACCAAGTACTCATGGCTCGACTTCGATACCAAGACTCTCGTAGGTAAGTTCCTCAACGTTCCTACCAGAACCGAGATTCCGGAGAACATCAACGAGCAGCTCATCGTCGACCTCTACTCCAAGTAACATTTAACACCCAACAGATATGGCAATCTTAGCATTTCAGAAACCTGACAAGGTCATTATGCTCGAAAGCACCGATTCGTACGGCCGCTTTGAATTCCGTCCACTTGAGCCGGGATATGGCCAGACCATCGGTAATGCTCTTCGTCGCATCTTGCTTGCGTCTTTGGAGGGTTTTGCTATCAGTCAGATAAAGATCTCCGGCGTAGACCAGGAGTTCGCCACCATTCCGGGCGTTATTGAGGGTATGCAGGACATCATCCTCAACCTCAAGGAAGTACGCTTCCGCCGTATGGTGGATTCAGTCGACACTGAGACAGCAAATATCGTCATCAGCGGCAAGCAGGAGTTCACGGCAGAAGATATCTCCAAAGGATTGTCTTCTTTTATGGTGTTGAATCCGGATCTTCACATCTGCTCTCTTGAGCCTTCCGTAAAGCTCGAAATCGCCATTACCATCACCAAGGGACGCGGTTTCGTGCCTGCTGAGGAGCTCAGGGATGAGATTACTCCTATCGGAACCATTCCGGTGGATGCCATCTACACCCCTATCCGCAAGGTGAACTGGACCGTGGAGAACTGGCGAGTAGAGCAGAAGACCGACTACGAGAAACTGAATCTGGAGATTGTTACCGACGGTTCAATAACTCCGAACATCGCTCTTCAGGACGCTGCAAACATCCTTATCTATCATTTCAAGCTCTTCACCGATGACAAGAAGCTGGCTCTCGAGAGCACGGTTAAACCGGATTCGAAGGAGCTTGACGAGGAGTCACTCCGCATGAGGCATCTCCTTCTCAACAAGCTTTCCGACCTCGGCCTTTCAGTTAGGGCATACAACTGCCTGAAAGCTGCTGAGATTGACACGCTTGCAGACCTCGTGTCCTATTCGAGGCCGGAGTTGATGAAGTTCCGCAACTTCGGACGCAAGTCGCTCAACGAGATCGACCAGATGCTTGACAAGATGAAACTCACATTCGGTATGGATGTCACAAAGTACAATATTGAACCTAAGAAAAAGAATAACGTTTAATTATGAGGCATAATAAAGCAATCAATCATCTTGGTCGCAAGAGCTCTCACCGCAAGGCTCTCCTCGCAAACATGTCCTGCTCTCTTATCCTGCATAAGAGAATCAACACGACCGTTGCCAAGGCTAAGGCGCTGAAGTCCTATGTGGAGCCGCTCATCACCAAGTCAAAAGACGATTCGACACACTCCCGCCGTGTTGTATTCAGTTATCTCAAGGACAAGACAGCAGTCGCTGAGCTCTTCCGTACGATAGCTCCGAAGATCGCTGACCGTCCGGGCGGATATCTCCGTGTCCTCCACACCGGTTTCAGGCAGGGAGACGCAGCAGAGATGGCACTCGTGGAGTTCGTTGACTTCAACGACGCAGCTCTCGCATCCGCTCCTGCAAAGAAGGAGGCCAAGAAGGCTACCCGCCGCAGCCGTGCCAAGAAGGCCGCTGAGGCTCCAGTAGCTGAAGCTCCTGCAGCAGAAGAGGCAAAGGCAGAATAGTCTGAAAGAGTCCGGAAGGACTTTGAAATACTACAACCCCGTAGAGAGAGGCTGGCTGAATGAATAATTCGGCCGGTCTTCTCTTTTTTTGCATTATCTTTCAAAAAATCCATGCAATTGTTGTTCATAACCGAATAATTTGTATATATTTGCAAACGAAAGCAAATGCTTTCGGCGCGAAAGAGAGAAACGTTACAAGTATTTTCGTTATAATAATTATCAATACGTATGGATTCACTATTCTACATTGTCCCTGCAGCGTCTCTGCTCGCCCTTTTTTTCGCCTGGCATTTTTTCAGGCAGATGATGAAGGAAAGCGAAGGGACGGTGACTATGAAAGAGATTGCCCAATATGTCCGTGACGGGGCGATGGCTTATCTCAAGCAGCAGTATAAGGTCGTGACGATTGTTTTCATCATCCTTGCTGTATTCTTTGCAATTCTGGCTTATGGATTCCATATCCAGAACCCTTGGGTTCCGTTCGCATTCCTAACCGGAGGTTTCTTCTCCGGACTTGCAGGATTTATCGGCATGAAGACTGCCACCTACGCGTCCGCTCGCACCGCCAATGCCGTGACCCGTTCTCTCAATTCGGGACTTAAGCTTGCTTTCCGCTCCGGAGCAGTGATGGGTCTTACAGTCGTGGGACTCGGTCTTCTTGATATTTCCATCTGGTATGTAGTCCTCAAGGCCTTCGTATCCGACCCTAATCCGTCACAGGTCCTCGTGACCATCACCACCACCATGCTTACTTTCGGTATGGGTGCATCCACCCAGGCCCTCTTTGCGAGAGTCGGTGGCGGCATATACACGAAGGCGGCTGACGTCGGGGCAGACATTGTCGGCAAGGTCGAGGCTGACATCCCTGAGGATGATCCGAGGAATCCGGCCACCATCGCTGACAATGTGGGAGATAACGTAGGTGACGTAGCCGGCATGGGAGCTGACCTTTACGAGTCATACTGCGGTTCCATACTCGCGACCATGGCTCTCGGCGCTTCCGCATTCTTCGGCGATGTTGATGCCCAGACCAGGGCGATACTCGCTCCTATGTGCATCGCCTCCATCGGTGTACTCCTCTCTGTTCTCGGAATTTATGCGGTCCGCACCAAGGAAGGGGCCGGACTTCAGGAGCTCCTCGGATCCCTCAGCCGCGGTACCAACCTCAGTGCAGGGCTCATAGCCGTCGTTTCGTTCGGCGTATTCTATTTCCTCGGTTTCCAGAACTGGTGGCAACTTTCCCTCTCCGTGATTTTCGGCCTCGTTTCGGGAGTCGTAATAGGCAAGGCTACAGAGTATTACACCTCTCATTCCTACAAGCCTACGCAGAAGCTTGCCGAAAGTTCCAAGACTGGTTCCGCCACTGTCATCATCGGTGGAGTGGGTCTCGGAATGATTTCCACGGCAGTGCCAGTCATCACCATTGCGATAGCTATCCTTCTGTCATATCTTTGTGCGACCGGATTTTCATTTGACCCTGCCCTGATAAGCAACGGCCTTTACGGAATCAGCATCGCTGCGGTCGGAATGCTTTCCACTCTCGGAATCACTCTTGCTACAGATGCATACGGTCCAATTGCCGACAATGCCGGAGGAAACGCACAGATGAGCGGCCTCGATCCGGAAGTCCGCCAGAAGACTGACGTGCTCGACGCCCTTGGAAATACCACGGCGGCTACCGGCAAGGGATTTGCCATAGGTTCTGCTGCATTGACGGCTCTTGCATTGCTGGCATCCTATATCGAGGAGATAAAAATCGGGCTCGGACATATCGGGCAGACAATCATTGAAGTTGCAGGCCAGCAGGTGGAAGTGGCTACGGCCACCATCCCTCAGATTGTTGAATATTACCAGGTCAATCTCATGAATCCGCGTGTGCTCGTGGGCGTCTTCATCGGTGCGATGATGGCATTCCTGTTCTGCGGTCTTACCATGAACGCTGTCGGCCGTGCCGCGCAGAAGATGGTTACGGAAGTACGCCGCCAGTTCAAGGAGATCAAGGGAATCCTTACGGGCGAACAGCGCCCTGACTATGCGAGGTGCGTGGAGATTTCCACTCTCGGAGCTCAGCATGAGATGATTCTTCCTTCCGTGATAGCCATCGTGGCTCCGATTCTTACGGGTGTATGTCTCGGACCTTCCGGAGTGATGGGACTTCTGGTCGGCGGACTTGGTGCCGGATTCGTGCTCGCGATTTTCCTGGCGAATTCCGGCGGTGCCTGGGACAATGCCAAGAAATATGTCGAAGAGGGGCATTTCGGCGGGAAGAATTCCGAATGCCACAAGGCGACAGTTGTCGGCGATACCGTTGGTGATCCTTTCAAGGACACTTCCGGACCTTCATTGAATATCCTTATCAAGCTGATGAGCATGGTATCAATCGTGATGGCTGGGCTCACGGTGATGATTGGTGGATAATGTTGTAATAATTGGTTTTCCTTTTTCAGGGATGTCCGGTTTCCGGGCATCCCTATTCATTGTGGCGTTTTTTCGCCTTTCCATATTTGCATCGGCAATGGTATTGCATTTCTCCGGACCAGGCCCTCCCAAGCGGAGCTTGGGCCCCTCTAGTGCCGAGGGCGGCAAGTCCTCCTAAATGCAATACCATTGCCGGAACGGAACAAGACCAAGTCGGGATTGAAGGCTATGCAAAAGCGCCGATCGCCCCCTTGAAAAGGGGGGACGGGGGATTGAGGAGGGAGGGCGGCAAGTCCTCCGAAATGCAATACCATTGCCGGAACGGAACAAGACCAAGTCGAGATTGAAGGCAATACAAGTGCGTTTGGCAACAATGGTGTCATCAGACGCCGTGTTACATTCGTCGGGGAAAAGGGGGCATTCGGAAATGAAAAAACTTATATTGGGAATGAAAAACTTGATTATGTAAGAAATTAGCCTTAAATTGCGATGATTTATTTGATTTTTTAAAGAAGAAAAGGGCTTAAGTATGAAAAGGATTACGATTCGTGACGTTGCCCGTGAGGCAAAAGTGTCCGTTACCCTTGTTTCGTTCGTAATGAACGCCAAAAGAGATAAAGACGGAAATCTCGACTGCCCTGTAAATCCTGAGACCGCAAAGAGGGTCCTTCAGGTCGCACAGAAACTAGGCTACAGGAGAAATTTTGCTGCCGCATCACTCAGGAGCGGCCGTTCCAACTCCATTGCAGTCATCCCTAATGATATTTCCAACAAATTCTTCGCCGGAGTCTCGAGATGCATCGAGGACAAGGCCAAGAGTTATGGCTATACAGTCCTTTTCGCAAGTTCAGATGAGAATGCTGAAAGACTTGCCAATGTAATGGATGCAGTCCTTGCGCACAATATCGACGGAGTTATCGTGGCTCCTTGTACAGGAGGCGAGGCAGCTGTCAGGAAGGCCACTGATGCCGGCGTGCCGGTCGTGCTTCTCGACAGGGACATCGTGGATATGGAAAATGTCGGAAAAGTCCTTCTCGATGACGTTGAGGCAGGCTCCATGGCCACTAACCTTTTCATCGAGCGCGGTTACAGGAAGATAGAAATGATTTCATATTCTCTTGGAATCTCCAGCCTTGAGGAAAGGGAGTCCGGATACCGCAAAAGCATGATGGACCACGACCTCTATGATTTCGCAAAAGTGCATTACACTTCCTACGCGAAGGCTTCAGAGGATGTACCTGCCATCATCAAGGATGCTGTTTCCCGTGGCGTGGAGGCCATTTTCCTCCCGACATATTCGCTCTCCGCACTCGTGCTCATGACCATGAGGGACCTCGGACTCAAGACTCCGGAAGACATGGCCGTCATCGGATTCGACGTCAGCGACATATATCAGCTCTACTCGACATCTGTCACCCACATCGTGCAGCCTCTCAAGGAACTCGGAGAAAAATCAGTGGACGTGCTCATAAACATGATTCACAACAAGCCTGCTGAGAAGGTGGTCCTCAAGCCGGAGATGATTGAAGGCAATTCTACGGCAATGAAGAGTGGAAAATAATCTACAGGGCGGGCTCCGTTGGACCTGCCTTTTTTGTTGGAATAATAGAGACCGACTGACAAAATGAACGGTGAAGCTGTAGTAGTGAAAAATGCCGGAAGCCATTATCTTCTGTCCTGCCTTCCGGAATGGGCTCCATTTCCGGCAGTCCTCAAGGGGAAAATACGCCTGAAGGCCAACGAATCCACGAATCCTGTGGCCGTGGGCGACAGGGTCCTGTTCGAATCAGACGCATTGACTGCATCAGAAGTGAGCCTGGAGCATCCTGCCCTGATCTGCTCGGTAATGGACAGGAAAAACCATATCATCCGCAAGTCCACTAATCTTTCCCGCCAGTCCCACGTGATAGCTGCCAACGTGGACATGGCATTTGCGGTCGTTTCGCTCTATTTCCCGGAAGTCAAGCTGCCTTTCCTGGACCGTATGCTTGTCACATGCGAGGTGTACGGAGTCCCGGTTACAATAGTGCTGAACAAGGTGGACCTCTACAGGGAAGAGGCTCCTGAAACGGTGGCGAATTTCATAAAGATATATACCGAAGCAGGGTACAGGGTCATCCAGACCTCGGCAAGGACAGGGGAAGGAATAGCAGAAGTCCGCGAGGCCTGCAGGGACAGGGTCTGCCTCTTCTCGGGAGAGTCCGGAGTGGGCAAATCCTCACTCATCAAGGCCCTTGACCCTTCATTGGAGCCGAAAATCGGAAAAATATCCACGGCCCATCTCCAGGGAAAACATACCACCTCGCTCTACGAAATGTACAGGATAGCTGACTGTGGCTATGTCATCGACACCCCTGGTCTCAGGGGCTTCGGCCTGGTCAATCTGGAAAAGGACGAGATAGCGAGATATTTCCCGGAAATGCTCAAGGCATCCGAGAAATGCCGCTTCATCCCGTGCACCCACACGCATGAGCCGGGATGCGCGGTCAAGGAAGCCGTGGAAGAAGGCCTCATAAGTCCGGAGCGGTATTCGTCATATCTCGGCATGATTGAGGAAGACAGGAAATTCAGATAGAACAGGATGTCCCCTTTGAACAGAGAAATACTCAGGCTCGCTATCCCGAGCATATTCGCCAATATCACCGTTCCCATCGTGGGCATGGTGGACCTTGCCGTGGCAGGCCATCTTGACGGGGATGCGGCGGTGCTGATTGGAGGCGTCTCAATAGGTACTCTTCTGTTCGACCTGTTGTACTGGAACTTCAGTTTCCTGCGTATCGGAACAGGGGGACTGACCGCCCAGGCCTACGGAAGAGGGGACATGAAGGCCGCTGCCGATGCATTGTTCAGGTCTTCGGGCATGGCCCTGATCATAGCCGCCGCCTGCATATTGGCCCAATGGGTCTTCGTGGACCTGGCCTTCCTCGTCGTGAAATGCTCCCCGGAGGTCAGGGAACTCGCCGAGGGATATTTCCATGTGAGAATCTGGGCGGCGCCTGCAACATTGACCCTCATGGCCGTAAAGGGCTGGTTCATAGGGATGCAGGACAGTGTACGCCCGATGATTACGGACCTGATAGTCAATCTCGGCAACGCATTCATCAGCATTGTCCTCGCCATGGGCATCCATGCCGGGCCGGTCACCTTCCGGGGAATCGGTTTCGACGGAATCGCGGCAGGTACGCTCATAGCCCAGTATTCCGGTCTGCTATATGCGTTGGCCGTGATATTCACGAGATACCGCAAGGTATTCACCGGCTATTCAGCCTCAGGCGTTTTCAGGCTTTTCAGGGACAGGGAGATGAAATCGTATTTCAAGCTCAATGCAGACCTCCTTGTCCGCTCGATGTGCATAATGGCAATATATGCCGGGATGACGGTCATCTCTGCCCGTTATGGGGACATGATGCTGGCTGTCAGCTCGATATTGGTCCAGATGATGATGCTCTTCTCGTATTTCACTGACGGCTTTGCGTACGCCGGAGAGGCTCTCACGGGCCGTTTTGTCGGCATGGAAAGGCCGGATTCGGTCAGGAAGACGGTACGTTGCGTCTTCGCATGGAGCATGGGGGTAGCCGCCTTGTTCATGGTGATATATGCCGTGCTCGGCGAGCCTGTCCTGCATCTGCTCACGTCCGACGGGGAAGTGGTGGCTGCTTCCCTGGAATTCATTCCATGGCTAGTCCCGATGCCGGTCATAGGGTGTGCCGCATTCACCTGGGACGGCATCTATGTGGGAGCGACCGCCTCCAGAACCATCAGGGATTCCTCTATATGGGCCGTGGTTGCATTCTTTGCCGCCTGGTATGCCGGGAGGGCTCTCCTGTCACCGACTCCTGACGGTACACCGGAAATAGCCGTGCACATACTCATGGCGGCCTATATGATGCATGTCATTGTCAGGTTCGTGTATGAGACGGCACTGTACAAGCGCAGCATCCTCTCCGAGCCGTTCGCCCGATGAGGATGCCGTTCGAGAACCTTCAAAAACTTAAGTTACCTTATCCCGTATTTTTTCAATATCCTGACAATAGGCTTGCGGATGGATTCTGCCCATAAGGTGTAGCCGTAATTGTCCGGATGCACTCCGTCCACCGTAGCGTTGCGGTTGTCTCCGACGGCGTCAGGGACAATGAAATATACGTCCTTGTATTTCTCCCTGCCTTCCCTGGTGGATTTCAGCTCCTTGAATATGGATGCGGCCATGTCCATCTTGGCCTGCTCCTTGGTCTCCTCATAGACATTGAAATTGCGCCTTTCGCGGTAAATCGTCTGCTGGAAAATCAGCGGAGTCCCCGGATGCGCTGCCACCATCCTGTCGATGAACGGTACCAGGCGCTCCTTTATGAGGTCAGCTGTAGGGTTCGAGAACGAGTCGAATACGAAAGCATCCGCCTCCACGTCACACAGGACGTCGCAGAAATAATCCTGCAGCAGGCATCTTCCGCTGCAACCGAGGGAGAGCATCTGGAGCCCGGTGGTCCTGGAGAACTGTGCCGGATAAGACATTCCGGAACGGGTGGTGCTGGATCCGTGGGTGTAGCTGGATCCCCATATCGCTATCCTGTGACGGAAAGGATTCTCGATAGGAGCGATTGATTTCCCTTCGTCCACGCCTATCTTGATGGAATACTCCTCGCTGTATAGCGGGAAATAGAGCAGGCATTCGTGCTCTGTCCCGTCCATGTTGTTGATGAGTGTGAACGGCTTGTCCATCTTGTTGTCAGCGGCGACTCCAGATGCGGCATAGAGCCATCTTCCGTCCTGCTTGATGTAGAGGTCATATCCCCTGGCTGAAAATCCGTTGGTGTTGGTCGGGAAGCTGACCTGCCCGTATTCGGTGAGAATGCTGATGCTCGTGGTGTTGGTCTTGAACGCGCAGGCCATTCCGGATGTCATCCTGACCTGGAAATTCTCAGTCGGTGTGAAGCCCTTGTATTTCACGGTGTCCACGCGATGATACGGATTGGTGGTCTTTCCTGGCATCAGTTTTCCGGTGATTGTGAGGTCCGAGGCTTCCGTGTAGGTGTATTTCACCCCTTTGGGGGTCTGCCCGAAGGTAGATGTGCCGGACAGGATGGTTGCGGCCAAAATGGTCAATAAGAGTATTGAGTGTTTCATTTCAATGTTATTTAACTCCCTTTGTTGGTTTTTTTGTCTTTCAAAGTTAGTTAAAATTCCGGATTCTGTCTATTTTTGCATCAGCAAATGCGCGGAACAATTTCTCCCGCAGGAAAGCCGGTAAGTATGAGCCTTTATACATATTTCAGGATAAGCAAGCCTTCCAGTTACAAAGTGCCTGATACTGAGGTGGATGCCGAGTACAGGAGACTGAGGTCGAGGACTTTTTGGGGAGCTGTTGCCGCCTACAGTCTGTATTATGTATGCAGGATGACCCTGAGCGTCGTCAAGCAGCCCCTGATAGACGGGGGAGTGTTGAGCGCAGGCGAACTCGGACTCATCGGCTCGGCAATGCTTCTGGTCTATGCTCTCGGCAAGTTCACCAACGGTTTCATAGCTGATTATTGCAATATCCGCCGGTTCATGGCCGCCGGGCTTTTCGTCTCGGCAGCTGTCAATCTGGTCATGGGCCTGCTGGGCCTTCTCGGAACTGCCCTCGGGGTATCCGGAATCGTGGTCTTTGCAGTTTTCTTCATCCTATGGGGAGCCAACGGCTGGGTGCAGTCCATGGGAGCGCCTCCGGGCATCATAAATCTGTCAAGGTGGTTCCCGCTTTCGAAAAGAGGGACCTATTACAGCATTTTCAGCGCCAGCCCTTATCTCGGCAAGTTCCTGACATTCATATTGACAGGAGTCGTAGTGGGAAGCCTCGGCTGGGAATGGGGATTCATATTCTCCGCCGCGGCAGGATTTGCAGGCACTGCGGTCGTCCTCCTTTTCGTTTCAGACACTCCTGAGAGCAAGGGCCTGCCATCCGTGCAGCAGCTGAGCGGAGAGGCTCCGAGAAAGGCTGATTCAATGCCGACCAAGGAACTCCAGAAGATAGTCCTGCGTCATCCAGGAATATGGATAATCGCCCTGTCAAGTGCTTTCGTGTACATCACCCAATATGCCATAAGCGGGTGGGGAGTCCTTTTCCTGCAGAAGGCCAAGGACTTCACCCTTCCTGCCGCGACCCAGATTATTGCGTTCTCCGAGGTTTTCGGAGTGGCCGGGACAGTGCTTGCGGGCTGGCTTTCCGATACTGTGTTCGGAGGCGACCGTGTGAAACCTGTCCTGCTTTCGGGAATGGGTTGTCTCGCCGCACTAGTCCTGTTCCTGTTCACGCCGGGAGGATATGTCCTCAATATAGTGTATGTCTCGTTTTTCAGCCTGTTCACAGGGGTTCTTTACTGCATTGTCGCCGGACTGATGGCGGTGGACATTGTTCCGAGGAAGGCTACAGGAGCTGCACTCGGCATTGTCGGGATATCGAGTTATGTGGCTGCGGCCGTACAGGATGCCGTCAGCGGATTCCTGATCCAGGGAAGTTCCGGTGCGACCCTGCCTGATGTGCCGGCTTCCTATGATTTCACTCCAGCCGCCCTGTTCTGGACAGGAGCGTGCCTGCTCTCGTTCCTGTTACCGGTATTCAATTGGAAATCAATGAAGAAACAGATTGTGTCGTAGATATGTGGAGGAAACGTTTCTTGCTGGTAATATTGTCCCTGACGCTCGCTGCAGGATGCAATCCCGGAATCTTCGTTGATGCGCCGGAACTGCCTGATTACAAGGAAGTCACCATTGAAGGAGACGGCGGGTCCTGGGAGTGCCCGTTTTTACGGGAAGGCCTGAAACGGATATATATAAACTATCCGGTCTCGGACCTGGAATATGTCACGTATTACGGATCCGGAGGAATTACAGGCCCCGATTGCCATCCTTCCGAACTCGAGAGCATCGTCTTTGAGAATCCTGCCGAATGTTATTCTATCGGTTTCAACGGGAATATGCTGTATGTGACCTGCGGTTACAGCAACAGGCAGGACAGCATCCTGCTCAATTTCGAATATGACTGGGGAGTGACCAAGACGGTTCATATCACGATTACGCAGGGCCGGCCGCTGACGGCTTTGTTTGCGCAGTACGAGACGGATCTGGTGCTTGAGGAGGATTTCGAGAGAGTCGTCCGTCAGTACGGATTCCTGAACAACGGCCCGATTCCGCAGAAGGTGGTGGTATATCCCTATTCGTCGGCTCAATGCAGCAGTATTGTCGTCCCTGAGGCAGAATGGGCTGAAGGCATGAATCTTACGATGGAACGGCCGTTCTTTGACGGTCAGGACTGGCTTTATGAGCAGGCGGATGTCGTTACGGGGAAAATGGACAATTTCATCCCGTCGTGGATGATGGATTCCGGACAATTTACAGTCGAAGTGCCTGCCGGAGTAAAGGCCAAGGTGAGCATTATGCTGCATTATACCCGCGCCGGGAGGAAGGGCGCGATGCATTTCAGAAATACAGCGGCCGGATTCGAGACTTCGGTGAATTTCACCTGCACGGTCATTTATCCTGTCAGTTATGAATATGGGGTGGAGTATGAATAGGTGGATTTCTTCTGTGGCATTTCTTCTGGTCAGCGTTGCGGTTTCCTTTGCAGGCGAGCCCGTTCCGAAAGGATTCTCCCGCCCTTTGGAATGGCGAATCGGGGCCCAGGTGACTCCTGCATGGGTGCCGGCCACGAATGATTTCCTGAAAGGGGAGAATCAGGATGGCAGGCGTGTAGGAACAGGGCTGTCAGGTGCTCTCCGGGCTGATTTCAGCTTCAGTCCGGGGACAAGGGAAGGGCTCTTGTACAAGGGCCTTTATCAAGGGGTAGGAATCAGTGCCAATTCATTATTCTCCAATGAGTTGCTCGGAACTCCCGTATCCCTGTACCTGTATCAGGGCGCTCCCATTGTGCATTTCAATGAGGCCCTCCGCCTCGGCTACGAGTGGCAGTTCGGTGCGGCTTTCGGGTGGAAGCCTTATGGCGGAACTAACGAAGGGGAAGATGCTCCTGTAAGTACTTCTGTCACGGCCCACATAGGCCTCGGCCTCAAGCTGGATTATGCCCTTTCGGACAGATGGACGATGTCATTCGGGGTCAGGGCCAATCATTTCTCCAACGGCAATACATCCTGGCCCAATGCCGGGGTGAATTCCATCGGTGCGGAGATAGGCCTGTCATACGTTGTCAGTCCTGCAAGGGAAGTGTCCGTGGAACCAGTTGTGTGTCAGGAAATTGTGGAAGCTGCGGACAGAAGGGGATGGTTCTATGATATCATGGTCTTCGGGGCATGGCGCAAGCGGGCGGTATATCTCGGTGAACCTGTGGAACCGAAGATTTGTCCCGGACGGTTCGGGGTTCTCGGACTGCAGTTTTCGCCGATGTACAGGATCAACCGTTTCGTTGCCGCAGGACCGGCTCTTGACATGCAGTGGGATGAGGGTGCGGGGCTTGCCCCGTATTGGGTGGAAGGTACAGACGGGGACAATATCAAATTCGCACGTCCTCCGTTCGGGAAGCAGCTGAGTGCGGGATTGTCCGCGCATGCGGAACTGACAATGCCGATATTTTCGGTCAATGCCGGCCTCGGATATGACATCGTGAACCCTAAAGGAAACAAGCGCTTCTACCAGTCCCTGACGCTTAAGACTTTCCTGACCAAGTATCTGTATATCAATGTGGGTTATCGTCTCGGAGAATTCCGGGATCCGCAGAATCTCATGCTCGGCCTGGGCGTCAGGCTGTAATCAATTAGTGCTTCGGACGGGACTTGAACCCGTACAGGCATTGCTGCCCAAGGGATTTTAAGTCCCTCGTGTCTACCAATTCCACCACCAAAGCTTTCCGTTCGGCAAAGTTAATAATAAATTCTCAAATCTCCATACAATTACACTTCCCCATCCTTTTGCCACGCTACCCATTAACAAAGTCCGCTGTACAGTTGCCGGAAGGCACAGCAGGAGTGTGGCCGGCCGCGGCCTCATGAGCGGCTCCCGAAGGAACGAAGTTCCGAAGGGTGGATGGAGCGAAGCGCAACTCTTGCTGTGCCTTCCGGCAACTATATGCTACAATATTACTTTCCTTTTACTGATTATCCGCAACTTCTACAGCAATTAAGATCTTCTTGCAAAACACTTGACACGGTAGAGAATTCTAACTATTTGATTATCAACGATAAAGTATATTAAGAGTGGCAGGTGTCGTCAATTTGCCGGGACTTGCCACCGGAAATGCCACTACAAGCGCTAAAGGGCAATTTCAGGTGTCAGGTGTTTTTCATGAAGGCGATTGTCATCTCGACCAAGCGAAGCGCCTGGAGAGATTTCTCGGCACCGCCTATGCACTGCGAGATGACAATATGCTCTGACTATTATTGTATGAATTGCGCATAATCAGTTTCCTTTTTGTAATATATTCACAAGGACAATATCCGTCCCGCTTGTATGCTGGACAACAGCATTTCTTTCGCTGTTCGAGGTGTTCTCATCAACCCTGACAACAATGCGCTCAATCCACCTTGCTCCTTCGGCATATATTATCTCGCATTTCATCCAGCCGGCATCGTACAATACTCCATAGTCAGTATTGGTCGGCATCACTTCTTTCCCGCCTTCAGTTACATCAGGAATTCCGTCAATATTTCAATATGTCGGAGATTCCGCTCTGGGCATTGTGCCGGTTCAGGGCGGTCACGAAATACTTGCCTTTCGAGGAGAGGGGATAGGAGAGGTCGGCCGTGACGTCCAGGAGGGTGGCTGTCTTGTTGTTGCCGTTGCTCAGATAGACAGCATAACAAGAAGCTTCCTCGACCTTGTCCCAATGCAGCTCGCCGCCCGATATCACCAGATTCTGCGGAACCGGAACCGGGGCATCGGCTGACGTGCCCCCGAGATGAGGCATCAGGGCTTTCCTGCTGAACGCCCTCTTGATATTGCTCTGCACCCCTTTAGGATTCTCCTTCAGGGTACTGCTGTTGTAGATGAGATGTCCTGAGACATTCTTCTGTGCGGCGAGACTGCATTGAGTCTCGAACTCCGTCGCAGAAGACCAGCCCTTGCCGGATTCATCCGACTTGAACCCGCTGAGCGTATGTCCTATCATCAGCGGAGTGCTGCTTACATTCTGCGACCACCAGTCAAGCCTCGGGGTATAATAGTCCGTGTTCGCCTGGGTGGACCAATACAGCTGAGGTATAACCGCGTCAATCAACTTGGCGGAGCATACTGCCGGGACGTCGATATACTGGCTGTTGTAATTGTTGTTGTAGTTTCCCTGCGGACCGAGGGTATAGGCAATCTCCGGGCTGACCGAAAGCAGGGTATTCTTCACCAGCTTCACCATCTCGAAAATATTGCCCCTCCTGAAATCCTCAATGCTGCTGTATCCGCTGCCGTATTTGCTGTATTCAGCACTGTCGTCCAGCCCGTTCCCGATGGCGGAACCGGAAGGATAGAAATAATCGTCCATGTGGATGCCGTCAATGTCCGGATAACGCGTAACCAGCTCACGGACAATACCCGCTATCCTCTCCCTGACCTCGGGCAGGGCGGGATTGTACACCCAGATACCGGAATATTTCTTCACCATTGATTCCGGAATCATCGGGCTCAGCCCCTCGCTGAAATAGGAAGTCGTCGCAATCCTGTACGGATTCATCCACGCATGGAACTCGATTCCTCGCTTGTGCGCCTCGTCAATCAGGAACCGCAGTACGTCATAACCCGGATCCTTGCCGGGAGTTCCGGTGATGTATCGGCTCCAAGGCTCGTAAGATGAACTGTAGAAAGCGTCCGCCATTCCCCTTACCTGGAAGAATACGGCATTGATGCCCAAAGACTTGTAGAGGTCGAGATAATCCGTGTAGACCTTTTTCTGCCCGCCCTGTGAATAGTCCCCTGCAGGCCAGTCGATGCCCCATACCGTGGCCATCCACGCTCCGCGCATCTGTGCCGGCGGAAGGACTGGGTTCTCCTTCACGATTTCAGGCCTGTCATCATCACCTTTTTCAGGATTGTCCGGGGTTGTCTTTTCCTTGTCGCAGGCTGCGGCCAGCATTATCAGCGCTGCCGCTGCGAATTTTCTGATGGTTGATATTGTCTTCATAAGTGTCAGTTGAATTCACCAAAGTTAGTCAACACTCTTCTCTTTTCCAATGCGGTTTCACCACACGACGGCCGTTTTTGCCAAAATTATGACAGATATTACCAAAAAGGCAGGGAAATATTTGGCAGTGGAGAGGATAAGACTTATTTTTGCCAAGTGATAAGGGAAGATTTCGCGACCTTTATACCAATTTTAGCGCCAACTGGAAAATAAAAACACATAAACTTAATTAGAAAATGGGACTTTTAAATGGTAAAGTGGCTCTCATTACAGGAGCTGCAAGAGGAATCGGAAAAGCCATTGCCCTCAGATATGCAGCCGAGGGAGCTGACGTGGCTTTCACCGATCTCGTCATCAACGAAGCTGCTGAGCAGACAATCAAGGAACTCGAGGCTTTCGGCCACAAAGTGAAGGGATACGCTTCAAACGCCGCTGATTTCGCCCAGACCCAGGAGGTCGTGGACCAGGTCATGGCAGATTTCGGTCACATTGACATTCTCGTGAACAACGCTGGCATCACCAAGGACGGACTCATGCTCAGGATGAGCGAGGCCCAGTGGGATGCCGTCATCAACGTCAACCTCAAGTCAGCCTTCAACTTCATCCACGCAGTAGTGCCTGTGATGGCAAGGCAGAGAGCCGGCAGCATCATCAACATGTCTTCAGTGGTAGGTGTTTCCGGAAATGCGGGCCAGTGCAACTACTCGGCTTCCAAGGCCGGCCTCATCGGCCTGGCAAAGTCAATCGCCAAGGAAATGGGTCCTCGCGGAATCCGTGCCAACTGCATTGCTCCGGGATTCATCATTTCCGACATGACCAAGGCTCTTCCTGACGAGGTCCGCGAGCAGTGGATGAAGACCATCCCTCTCCGTCGCGGCGGTACACCTGAGGATGTGGCCAATGTCGCCCTCTTCCTCGGAAGCGAGCTTTCATCCTATGTCAGCGGACAGGTAATCCACGTCTGCGGCGCGATGAACTGCTAGTCAATCCGTTAGAAATACTTCTTCTCCTGGTGGTCGAGGCTGATGAAAATCGCCAGCATTATGGTGAATGCCCACAGCGACGAACCTCCGTAGCTCATGAAAGGGAGAGGAATTCCGATTACCGGCATGATCCCTATGGTCATGCCGATATTTATGAACAGATGCATGAACAGGCAGCTTGCGAGGCAATAGCCGTAGATTCTGGTGAATGTCTCCCTGCTGTGTTCGGCATCTTTCATTATCTGCCATATCAGCATCACATACAGGGCGATGACGGTTGCACATCCGAGAAATCCCCATTCCTCCCCGACGGTGCAGAAAATGAAATCCGTGCTCTGCTCCGGGACGAATCCGTAGGTGGTCTGGGTGCCGTTGAGGTATCCCTTCCCGGTGAGACCCCCTGAGCCGATGGCTATCATCGACTGGTTCACGTTGTAGCCCACTCCGGACGGGTCCTCCTTCATCCCGAGAAGCACCTCGATCCTCTTTCTCTGATGGTCCTGCAGCACATTGTAGAAGATGAAATCCACGGAGAAGACCATAGCTATGCCCACGATGAAGGACAATACCGATATCTGGGCGAATCTGTCCCTGTATTTCGTTGCAAACCAGAGCACTACCGGGATAGCTGCCCCGGCGGCGCCCAGCAATATATAGAGCGGTTTCACCTTCATCAGGAAACTCCATCCGGAATTCTCTGCCGCGGCGACGATTTCCGGCTCGGCCTCTCCAGACGCCACGATTTCAGCCCCCGGGACGAGGGTGTTCCGGAGATATTCCCAAATGGCTGGAAGAAAAGCGAAAAATGCAATCCCGACTCCTATCCCGAGAATCCATTTCCATGCGTTCTTGTGGTTCATCGCATTGCAGAGCAGGATAATTCCGAGAAGCACCATTATCGCAGTGTAAGGGGAGGATGTCATCGTCAGGATGAATACCAATATTGCAATGCCTATCATGGTGATAAGCCATCCGGAAAGCCCCTCGCGGTACAGGACGAAGATGAATCCGACATACACTAATGCCGAACCGGTCTCGCTCTCGGCCAGGATTATGAGCATTGGAAGGGCGATCACGAGCGCCACGGACAGGAAATTCCCCGGTTTCGTAATCTTGAATCCCGGCCTGCTCATCACGAATGCTATCAGCAGGGACGTCGTTATCTTGGAAATCTCGGCAGGCTGGAACCTCACGGGCCCGAAGGCGAACCAGGATCTGGATCCCTTGACCTCCACCCCGAGGAAAATGACGGCTACCAACAGGAACAGCACCACCGTGTACAGGAGCCCTGCCCCGCTGTCCCACAGGTTCGGGCTGATGAGGAAAATGATGATGCCGCCCAGCCCGAATGCCGTGAGCATCCAGATGAACTGCCTCCCGCTGTTGGCCGAGAAGTCGAATATGCTGTTCACGTCGGCACCGTGGACGGATGCATAGATGTTCACCCATCCGGTGAATACCAGAAGCAGGTAAATGATGACCAGCTTCCAGTCGTATGCCTGACCGATTGTTCTTCCGCTGTACCCGTCCATATATCAATAAGTTTTGACTTTAGACATCAGGTCCCCGTCCAGGATTCTCTCCTCCAGCGGCTTGCGTTTTTCGTCGATGTAGCCGTTGAGATACTTCTCCACGAGCAGGGATGCTATAGGTGCCGACCAGGTGGCTCCGAAGCCGGCGTTCTCCACATAGGCAGCCACGGCTATCTTCGGATTGTCCATTGGGGCGAAGCAGATGAACACTGAATTGTCCGCACCGCGTGGATTCTGTGCCGTACCTGTCTTGCCGCAGATGTCGAGTCCATCCACGGCTGCCACACTCGCGGTACCTCCCGAGCCGTACCCGCTGTTCACGGCCTTCCACATGCCCTTGATCACTTTCTTGAAATTGGTGGTGTCCACCATCGTGTACTGCCGTTCCCTGAACTTGTCATCTATCTTGAGAGAATCGGAATCCTTGATGATATGTGGTATGTAATAATATCCCCTGTTCGCTACGGTAGCGCACATATTGGCAATCTGGAGCGGAGTCACGCCGATCTCTCCCTGCCCGATGGAAATGGAGATGACGGTGGTGAATTTCCATCCGCCCTTGCCATAGACTTTGTTGTAATACTCCGATGTCGGGATGGTCCCTCCGAGCTCTGCAGGGAAATCGCTCCCGAGCTTGTGCCCGAACCCGAAGCTTTCCACATATTCGTGCCACTTGTCTAGTGCCTCGGCCTCCCCGCTGTATTTCTTGTTCTCGAGGATATTGCGCATCACGTAGCAGAAATACCCGTTGCACGACATCATTATGGCCTCCTCTAGCGCAAGAGGCGAGCTGTGGGCATGGCATCCCAGTTTGTGGCTTCCGAAATAATAGCCCTTGTTGCACGGGTAAGTGTATTCCGGCTTCAGCACTCCCTCCTCGAGCCCTATGAGCCCGTTCACCAGCTTGAACACGGATCCCGGAGGATAAGGCGCCTGGACCGCCCTGTTGAACATCGGCTTGTGCGGGTCGCTGACGATTTCGCTGTAATGCTTTCCGATGTCGGACAGCATCTCCACGTCGATTCCCGGACTCGACACCATCGTCAGGATCTCTCCCGTGGAAGGTTCAATGGCCACGAGACTGCCCACCTTGTTCTGCATGAGCTGCTGGCCGTATTGCTGCAGGTCGGCGTCGATGGTGGTGACAATGTCTTTCCCCGGCACCGCCTCCTTGTCCATCTCACCGTCCTTGTATCGGGTCTCTATCTGGTTGTGGGAATTGCGCAGATATACGTGATAGCCTTTCTCGCCCCTCAGCTCCTTCTCCCTTGCTGCCTCTATGCCCGTTTTTCCGGCATAGTCCCCGGAACGGTATTCCCCGGGATGCTTCTTGATATAGGCCTGGTCCACCTCCGACACATATCCGAGAAGATTCCCTCCGGCATTCACCGGATAGTCCCTGATACTTCTGACCTGCCCCTTGAATCCCGGGAACTTGTACTGAACTTCGGCGAACTTCATATATGTCTCGGCCGGCAACTGCTTGAGCATCACCATGGACTGATACCCGATACGCCTCCTGTTCATGCGGTATTCCGCCATCCTGCCCCTGATGAAATCAGGCTCCACCCCGAGCACTTCCGCGAGAAGCAGGGTGTCGAACTTCTCCACCTCCTTCGGCGTCACTAGGATGTCGTAGGCCACTTTGTTGCCGACGATGATCTTGCCGTTGCGGTCATAGATGACGCCCCTCGTAGGGTAGATGATGTCATAGACCATCGAATTGTTGGAAGCGTCGATCTTGTAGCTGTTGTCGATTATCTGGATATAGAACAGTTTGGATAGCAGGATTCCTGCCATCACACAGAGCCCGATGCGTAGTTTATTGTCCCGTGAGAGATTCATGGCTTATTTCCTCTCGTTTGGATCCATCATGTGGGCGACGACGAGAGAGAGGCCAACTCCGGCCACAAGGGAAGCGGCGAATCTTATCAGGTTGAATACCAACGGTCTGGCAGGACCTCCGTCGGCCCAGATATAAACAATGAGGAAAATTCCCTGCACGATCAGCAGGGCGAATGTCACCTTGCCTATGCCGTGTTTCCTCATGGAAATGTCCTCTCCCAGAAGAATCAGTTCCTTGCCGAACACGCTGTCGCAGATGAATCTCTTGCAGGCGGCCACCGGCACGAGCGCTGCCGCATTAAGCCCTATCAGCCCTTCTGCGAGGAAATCTGTACCGAGCCCCGTTGCGAATGCAATCAGCATGGTCCCCGCTGCTCCGATCTTCGTCGGCAGGCACAATATTGCGACCGGGAGGATACTGAGCGAGATGTAGGCGCTGATATGGAAATAATTGCATATCAGCAACTGAGCGCAAAGCGTCAGGAAAAACATTATGAAATAATTCTGCTTCATCTTCCTCCTTGTCCGTCATCTCCTGCAAGTTCGTTGATCTCACGTATGTCCCTGTTTTTCACGAGAGTGACATATCTGAGTGCGGTGAAGTCCTGGAAAAGAGAGACCTCAACCTCGTATGTGGCTCCGTTCACGATTTTCGACTCCCCGACGGTGCCGAGCGGGATGTCTGCCGGGAAGATCGAAGAGAATCCGCTGGTATAGACGGTGTCTCCCTGGGAGAACCGGTACTGCAGTGGAATCTCCTTCAGCAGGGCGCCCCGGGACCCTTCCCCGTCCCATTGCATTGGCCCGGCCGCTCCCGAATTGCCTATGCGGGCGCTGATGCTTATCTCGCTGTTGAGGAACGAGATTGCGTAGGAATAATGCCTGCTCACCGCATCCACAATGCCGATTACTCCGGTGGATGTGACGATTCCAGTCTGCGGAGTCACTCCGTTCACGGAGCCCTTATTGATTATCAGGTAATTGTGCTGTTTGTTGATGCTGTTTTTCCGTATTTCCGCAGGCATGAACTCGAAGCGTGCGTCGCCATTGTCGTACATTGCTTCCGCAGCATCCTGCTCGCGGGCCCGGGTCGAAAGCGCATTGACCCTGTAGGTGAGTCTCAGCACCTCTTCAGACAGCCTTTCGTTTTCTTTCTTCAGCGAGGTATAGTAGCGGACCGATTCCGTAGCTCCCCAGACCGTGCCCATGAACCCGTGTGCGGCCCTGCTTATGAAGAAATCCTGCAGCGGGCCGTTGTCCCTCAACATATCAAGTGCGGCAATCTCCAATATGATGAAGACTGCCGTATTGATTATAGTTCCGGTTATGGTTCTTCTGCGGGGCATGCTATCTCTTCAGGAAGGAGCAGTTCTCCGCATTCTTCAATGCGATGCAAGTTCCGCGTGCCACTGCGTGGAGAGGGTCCTCTGCCACGTGGAAAGGAATGTTTACCTTTTCCGTGAGCCTGATATCGAGGCCCCTGAGCAGTGCTCCGCCTCCTGAGAGGAAGATACCGTTCTCCACAATGTCGGAATAAAGCTCCGGAGGAGTCTGCTCGAGCACGTGGAGGATGGATGATTCTATCCTTGTGATGGACTTGTCGAGGCAATGTGCCATTTCCTGATATGTAATCGTGGCCTCAACAGGGTGCGCGGTCATCAGGTTGGCTCCCTTCACGATGTATGGCTCAGGCCCGTCCACGAGGTCCGGAATCACCGCTCCCACGGCTATCTTGATCTTCTCGGCCGTGATCTCGCCCACCTTGATATTGTGCTGCTGCCTGAGGTATGTCTGGATATCGCTCGTGAACACGTCCCCGGCAGTCCTGATGCTGTCCTGGATGACGATTCCGCCGAGGGAGATGACAGCGATTTCAGTGGTTCCTCCACCGATGTCCACCACCATGTTGCCCTTCGGGGCCTCCACCTCGAGACCGATTCCGAGAGCTGCCGCCATTGGCTCGGAAATGAGATACACATCCCTTCCGCCTGCATGTTCGGAAGAGTCCCTGACGGCCCTTATTTCTACCTCGGTACTTCCGGACGGAATGCCCACCACGAGCTTGAGGCTCGGGGAGAAGAATGTCCTTTTCTTGCTGTTGACCTGCTTGATGAATCCGCGGATCATCATCTCGGCTGCATTGAAGTCAGCTATGACCCCGTCTTTCAACGGGCGGATCGTCTTGATCCCGGGATGCTCGTGCTCGTGCATCAGTTTGGCCTTGTGCCCGAGTGCGATGCATTTCCCCGTATTGCTCTCGACAGCTACGATGCTCGGCTCGTCCAGCACTATCTGGTCATTCTGGAAAATGACGGTGTTGGCGGTCCCGAGATCCATCGCAAGCTCTTGAGTCAGGAATGAAAATGCCATATCAAATGTTCAATTTTTCAGTTATTCACATAATTTCCGTAAAAGTACGAAAAAAAACTTAAATTTGCTCGGTTATGTGAATCAATATGAACAGAAAATCTTTTCTCGTAGTGATGGCCGCGGGACACGGTACCAGGATGGGTGCCGGGATGCCCAAGCAGTTCCTTTCATTGTCCGGAGTGGCCATCCTGCAGCGCACCATACAGAAGTTCATCGATGCGGTACCTGATATACAGGTAGTTACGGTCCTTCCTCCGGACGGGGAATACGTGGACTGGTGGAAAAATTACTGTCTAGTGAAGAACTTCTCATGTCCCCAGGCGATGGTATCTGGAGGGATCACCCGTTTCCATTCCGTCAAGGCGGCTTTGGACAGGATTCCGGACGGGGCTGTCGTCGCCATTCATGACGGGGTCAGGCCGATGGTTACGGAGGACCTGATAAGGTCAATGTTCTCGCGTTTTTCCGAAGATGAGACATGCAGGGCGCTGATACCTGTCGTCCCCATGGTGGACACAGTCAAGATGCTGCACAAGGAAAAGGATACTTCAGGAAATACCATTTTGGTCCGTGCCGATGCTACGGAGCCGGACAGGTCAGTCCTGTACGGCGCCCAGACTCCTCAGATGTTCCGTTCGGAAGACATCAGGGCCGCATACAGGCAGCCGTTCGACCTTTCGTTCACGGATGACGCCTCAGTGGCCTCCGCATACGAAATACCTCTCGCGTTCTGTGAAGGCGAGAGGCTCAATTTCAAAATCACCACCCCGGAGGACCTTGTTCTTGCCGAGGCCGTCCTGAAAATCAGGGGAGAACGCTGACAGGGTTCTTAGTCCATTTCCTTTGTGATTCCGGAGAAACTGGTATTGTGGTAGTCCTTGACCCATACCTGACGGTCAATGGCCTCGTCGAGGGCAATCATCGTCTCGGTGGCCAGAATATATGGAATCTTCTGGATGGTGTTCAGCAGGACTTCCATAAGATGGTCATTGTCAAAGCAATATATTTTCACCAACATGGCATATTTGCCAGTGACGAAATGACATTCCACCACTTCAGGAATTTTTCTGAGGTGACTTACCACTTCATTGTACTTGTCAGCTTCCGACAGGGAAATGCTGATGAAGGCGCAGATGTTCAGGCCAAGAGCCTGCGGTTTCACTAAAAGCCTCGATCCGGTGATTACTCCGGCAGCCTCGAGCCTTTTCACTCTCTGGTGGATGGCAGCGCCCGATACGCCGCATTCGCGTGCGATTTCCAGAAACGGCATCCTTGCATTCTTCACAAGGAATGACAAAATCTTCTGATCCGTCTGGTCAATGTGATACTTGCTCATAGCGTCCATTCTTTGTTTACCAAATGCAAAAATAAGCAATATTTCATAAAAATGTCACATTTCGGCCGCGGAAAGTAATTTTTTTTAAGCAAAAGGCCTTCTAAAACGTCGAATTTATTTCTTTGCTGCCCCTTTCCTGCGGAACTGCCTCTTCGTAGGCGACTCGGAACTGATGATTTCCATGCACTTTTCCTCGGTCAAAGTCCCGGCATCCACGTCTTTCGGAATCTTGTAATTCTTCCCGTCCTGCTTTATATACGGCCCGTATCTGCCGTTTATCACCTGGATTCCTTTTCCCGAAAACTCGAGCATCACCTCGTTCCCGCCGCCTTTGGCAGCCTCTTTCTCGATCAGGGCCACGCATTCATCCACAGTCACGGTGAGAGGATCCTTGCCCCTCGGCAGGGACATGTTGCGGTCACCGTACTTGATATACGGCCCGTACTTTCCCTTCGTCGCTATAATGTCAGCCCCGTTGTACTGCCCTACGGTCCTCGGCAGCAGGAACAGCCTGCATGCATCCTCGAGGGTGATGCTCTCTATCAGCTGTCCCGGAGCGAGATTGGCATACTGCCGCTTCTCGCCTTCCCCTTTCTGGACATAAGGCCCATACTGGCCGAACCTTGCCACAATCGGCTGCCCGTCCGCAGGGTCGTTCCCGAGTTCCCGGCTCACGTGGCTGTATTCCTTGTTCCCGAGAACTTCCTCCACTTTCTTGTGGAACGGGGTGTAGAACTCGGATATGAGATTGTTCCATGCGAGATCTCCTTCGGCAATCTTGTCGAAATCCTTCTCCACGTTCGCCGTGAAGTCATAGTCCATTATCGGCCCGAAATTCTTCACCAGATAATCGGTGACTATCATGCCTATCTCCTGGGGGAGCAGCTTTCCCTTCTCCGCGCCCACTGTCTCTATTTTCTCGCTTTCAGTGATTTTCCCGTCCTTCATCGCCAGATATGGCACCGGAATCTTCTCTCCCTCCTTGTCACCCTTCACTATATATCCGCGTCCGGTCGTGAGAGTCGATATGATCTGGGCGTATGTTGCAGGACGTCCGATACCGAGTTCCTCGAGCTTCTTGACGAGCGAAGCCTCCGAGTACCTTGACGGCGGGGCGGTGAAACGGCCGCCTGAAGTGAATCCGAGCGGAATCATCACGTCTCCTTCATTGAGCGCCGGAAGAATCACTTCCTCGTCGTCCTGCTGGTCGTCCGAACTCTCCATATATACTTTGAGGAATCCGTCGAACAATACCTGTGCGGCCTGCACCGCGAATTTCTCCTCCCTCCTGTCGTTGGATATCTTCATGTCCGTGCGGAGAATCCTGGCATCCGCCATCTGTGAGGCTATTGTCCTCTTCCAGATGAGATTGTACAACTTCTGCTCCTGGGCTGTCCCTTCTATGGAAGTGTTGGCGATATATGTAGGCCTTATCGCCTCGTGGGCCTCCTGGGCTCCCTTGGAATGAGTCCTGTATTGTCTCGTGCGGGAATAGTCCTCCCCGAAATTACCGACGATGTATTTTTTTGCAGCCCCGAGGGCCAATGCCGAAAGATTCGTCGAGTCGGTTCTCATATAAGTGATGAGTCCCCGTTCGTAGAGGCTCTGCGCCACCCTCATCGTCACGCTTACAGGAAACTTGAGCTTCCTTGCCGCTTCCTGCTGGAGAGTGGATGTCGTGAACGGGGCCGCAGGAGTGCGGGTACCCTCTTTCTTGTCTATCGAACTGATGGTGAATTTCGCGTCTGCACAGTCCTCGAGGAACTTCCTTGCCTCTTCAAGCGTCTTGAACTTCGTGTTCAATGTGGCATTGACCTTAGCCCCTCCGGATCCTTCAGGGGAGAATGTCGCATCCGTCTTGAAATATGCTTCTTTCTTGAAGTCCATTATCTCCCTTTCCCTGTCCACCACGAGCCTCAGGGCCACGCTCTGCACCCTTCCGGCGGACAGCTTCGGCTGGATTTTCCTCCACAGGATCGGCGATACCTCGAATCCCACGAGCCTGTCAAGCACCCTTCTGGCCTGCTGGGCGTTCACCATGTTCATGTCAATGCTCCTCGGGTTCGCCACGGCATGCAGGATGGCATCTTCGGTGATTTCGTGGAATACAATCCTGCGGGTATCCTTGTCTTTCAGTCCGAGAGTCTCGTAAAGATGCCAGGAGATGGCTTCTCCCTCCCGGTCTTCATCGGATGCCAGCCAGACCGTGCCGGCCTGCCCCGCCAGTTTCTTCAGCTCCGCGACCACCTTCTTCTTGTCTGCCGGAATGACGTACTCCGGTGTGAAACCGTGTTCCACATCGACACTTAACTTATTGTCCTGTAAATCTCTTATATGTCCGAAACTTGACTTTACAACATAGTCCTTTCCCAGGAATTGCTGTATTTTCCCGGCCTTTGCCGGGGACTCAACTATCACAAGATTCCCCTCCATGATTCTCGAAATTTCTTAATTTGAATGCAAAGTAAAATACAAATCGGGTTAATTTCCAAATTTTCTATGTATTTTTGTCCTTCCAAAAGAATATATATGACAGCTGACACGAAGAAAAAAATAATCAAATGGTTCTGGATACTTATTTCCATTCCCGTAGCGATGTTCATCGTGATGCTCCTTCTCGTATGGGCATTCGCCGACATCCCGTCGTTCGAGGAACTTGAGAATCCTGACAGCAAGCTTGCCACCGAGGTCATAGCCGACGACGGCCAGGTCCTCACCACATTCCACATAGAGAACCGTTCCCACGTCACCTATGACGAACTGTCCCCGTATCTCGTGCAGGCAGCCGTGGCTACCGAGGACAAGCGCTTCTACAGCCATTCGGGAATCGATTTCCAGAGCCTCGGACGAGTGTTCGTGAAGACCCTACTTCTCAGCGACTCGAGCCAGGGAGGCGGAAGTACCATCACGCAGCAGCTTGCCAAGACCCTGTATCCGAGGGCGGACGTCACCAGCCGCATACCGGGCGGCTCCAAGGTCAAGCTCGTCTGGATCAAGCTGAAGGAATGGATAACGGCAGTCAAGCTCGAAAGGGACTATACCAAGGAAGAGATTCTGGACATGTATCTCAATGCCGTATTCTTCGGCAGCAGCGCATACGGAGTCAGGGCGGCCTCCCAGACATTCTTCGCCAAGGAACCGTCGGAACTGACCGTAGAGGAGAGCGCCACTCTCGTGGGAATGGTGAACAAGCCTACCAGATACAATCCTGCCCTCCACCCGGACAAGGCCCTCGTCAGGAGGAATTTCGTCATAAGCCAGATGGAGAAGGCCGGATATCTCACCAAGGCCCAGCGTGACTCCATCCAGCAGGTTCCTATAACATTGTCCTACCAGGTACAGGACCACAATGCCGGACTCGCCCCTTATTTCAGGGACATGCTCAGGCGCGTCATGAGCGCGGAGAAGCCGGTCCGTTCGAAATATACATACAGGGAGGATTATTCCGCCGACTCCACATTGTGGGAGGACGACCCGCTCTATGGCTGGCTGAACAAGAACCGCAAGCCGGACGGGACCCAGTACAATCTCGACAAGGATGGACTCCGTATCTATACCACCCTGAATTCCAAGATGCAGAGATATGCCGAGGAAGCCGTGGCGGAACATCTCGGCAAGGACCTGCAGAAGAGTTTTGCGAGGGATCTCAAATACAAGACCAACAAGCCTTTCTCCAATGACGTGGACAAGGAGACCCGTGACCGCGTAATGAAGCAGGCCCGCCGGTGGAGTGACCGCTACCGCATGATGAAGAAGGAAGGCGTCAGCGAGTCCGAAATCATGAAGAGTTTCAGTGTGCCGGTCCAGATGAGGGTCTTCGCCTGGAACAAGAAGGGATATGTGGACACGACCCTCACCCCGGACGATTCCATTAAATATTACAAGTCCATCCTCAGGGCCGGATTCATGGCCGTGGAGCCTGTGACCGGTCATGTGAAGGCTTATGTCGGCGGCCCGAACTACCGCTATTTCAAATATGACAATGTCCGCCAGGGCAAGCGTCAGGTGGGTTCCACCGTGAAGCCTTTCCTCTACACTCTCGCGATGCAGTCGGGCATGACTCCGTGCACAAAGGTCGTCAACGTGCCACAGACTTTCATAGTGGGGGAGGACGAATGGACTCCGAGAAGTACCGACAAGGACATCTGGATCGGCCAGACAGTGACATTGAAATGGGGTCTCACCCACAGCTCGAACAATATTTCAGCTTATCTGATGAAGCAGCTCGGGCCGGAGCCTATGGCCAACATGATGCGGACGATGGGCATCCAGAGCCATATAGATGCCGTTCCGTCCCTGTGCGTGGGCCCTGCGGATCTCTCATTGTATGAGATGGTTGCGGCCTACAATACCTTCCCGTCGAAGGGCGTGTACATCACCCCTCAGTTCGTCACGAGGATAGAGGACAACCAGGGCAATGTCCTCGGTGAGTTCACCAATCGCAAGAGGGAGGCCATCAGCGAGCAGACCGCATATCTGATGGTCAACCTGATGGAAGGTGTCATCAACAACGGAACCGGTTCGCGCCTGCGTGCGAAATACGGGCTGAAAGGGCAGATTGCCGGCAAGACAGGAACTACCAATGACAATGCGGACGGATGGTTCATCGGCTACACCCCGTCCCTCACGGCCGGAATCTGGGTCGGCGCCGAGGACAGGCAGGTTCATTTCCAGTCCCTTGCATTGGGTAGCGGTTCCAATATGGCACTTCCGATATGGGGTATTTTCATGAAGAAGGTGCTGGCTGACGGGAGTCTCGGCATATCCGAATCCGACCGGTTCATGGCTCCTGCCGGGATGGAGATTGACCTGAGTTGCAGCGGAGGGGACGAGGACACCAATACCTCTTCCCGCAGCGAAGCAGACTATTATTTTGATTGATAACTTATATCTATCATGGGAAAGATTGAGACTGTTGCCGTGATTTACGGCAGCGATTCTTCTGAATGGGAGGTCGCCTGCAGGAGCGGGGAATATACCGCATCCCGTATCGATGACAGGGAATTCAATGTGTATGAGATATTCGCACGTTTCGGGAAATGGAACCTCGTGGCATTCCGCAGGAAGGATTCGATGAGAGTGACGTTCCCGGAGGAAGCCCGTCCTGAAGTGGACAAGAATGATTTCTCCGTGACCGTATATGGTGAAAAGGTGAAATTCGACTATGCCTACATAATGCAGCACGGCGCCCCTGGAGAGAACGGCCTGCTGCAGGGTTATTTCGAGATGCTCGGGATTCCGCACAGCGGCTGCAGTGCATTCGTGTCGGCAGTTGCATTCGACAAATATTCCTGCAAGAGCTATCTCCGCGGGGTGGATTATGTCAAGTTTGCCCCGGACGCGTTCATCCGCAAGGGAATGGATGTGGAGGAGTTCTCCCTCAGGACTGCGGAGCGGCTCGGATTCCCTCTGTTCGTAAAACCGACCGACGGAGGAAGCAGTTTCGGGATCACCAAGGTGAAAGATGCTGCAGGACTGCCGTCCGCAATCAATTTCGCCTTCTCTGAAGGCCCTGCCGTGATAGTCGAGAAAGGAATTGAAGGAAAGGAACTTACCTGTGCCGCCTATCGGGACGGAGACGAGGTGAAGGCTCTTCCGATCATCCAGATAGTCACCGAGAACGAGTATTTCGACTACGATGCCAAATACAACGGCCACAGCCGCGAGCTCTGCCCGGCACCGGTTCCTGAAGAACTGTCATCGGAAATCCAGGACATCACCTGCCGCCTGTATGCGCATCTCGGCTGCTCTGGAGTCGTAAGGATGGACTACATAGCGGCTGAGGACGGGATTTATTTTCTGGAAGTCAATACGATACCTGGCATGACCAGCGCATCGCTCGTGCCCAAGATGGTCCGTGCCGCCGGGCTGGACATGACAGCTTTCCTGACCAAACTCATATAATGCTGCTGGCCGGTTTTGTCAATCAGGGCACGGCTGCCCTTGAACATCTGTATCCTGCCAGGGAGGCGAGGAACATTATCCTCATGCTCTGTGAGGATATGCTCGGCACGAAGAGCTATACCCATATCGTGGAACCTCAATACGAGATTCCTTCCGATATGGAGGGGGCTCTGGAAGAAGCCCTGGGGAGGCTCGAGAAAGGCGAACCAGTCCAGTACGTGACGGGCAAAGCCGCGTTTTCAGGCTATCAGTTCCATGTCTGCCCGGACGTGCTGATCCCGCGCCCGGAGACCGAACTGCTCTGCCGTGAAGCTGTCAAGGCTGCATCGAGAATTAGCCGGATGAGGATTCCTTACGGGAAAAACGCGTTGCCGGTCAGGGTCCTGGATCTCTGTACGGGGTCAGGATGCATTGCCTGGACGGTTGCTCTCTCCGTGCCCGGTACCCGTGTGACGGGAGTTGATATATCGGACGGGGCTCTTGCTGTGGCCTCAGGCCAGGATTTCGATGCTGAACTCAAGGCGACGGGGGCTCTCAGGCCTGAATTCGTGAAGGCCGACGTTCTCGTAGGCGGGCCGGACTTCCCATACGGCGAGTTCGACATCATTCTCAGCAATCCGCCTTACATAATGGAGTCCGAGAAGCCTCAAATGCGTGTCAATGTACTCGATTATGAGCCATCACTTGCTCTTTTCGTGCCGGATGATGATCCCCTGCTGTTCTACAGGGCGATAGCCGGATGGAGCGTGTCCCATCTTGCTACTGAAGGAGTTGGAATGACGGAGGTCAACGAAACTCTCGCAAGCGAGACCGGGGAGATTTTCAGGGAAGCCGGCTACGGACATGTGGAAATAGTGAAGGACTTCAATGACAGGAACCGTTTCGTCACATATCACAAATAGAATTCCAACAGGGCGATAATGCTGGAAAATATGCCTTGCAGGCTCTGGAAATGCGATTTTGAAAGATATCCGTGTTCATTTTCCGAACACGGATATTTTTGTGTCAATTTGCACCATGTTGGATTATAAACGATATGCTTATGAAACTGTTGAAATTCTTGTTGCCGGCTCTCCCGGCTCTTGTGTGCGGATGTGAGTATGTTGACCATTCCGGAGAGGAAGTCCCCGAAACAGTGAAAATTTCAGTGGACAGTGTCGCGAGACTCCTGTCTGCATTGCCCATCGGAACTGAGCAGGTAGGGGAGGTGCATGACGCCGTATCCTCATCTTCGGCCAACGGCTATGACGAGGAATATACGATGAAAGACCTGTTCACTGCTCCGGGGGCAGGTGTCGGGGACGGGGCCACCAGGACCGGGTCTTCATACCGCACACCTCTGAGGGACCTCATACGTGACCATCTCGCCTCGTCCCTGCCCGTGACCAAGGCGGAAGGAGAAGTGGAGGAATATGTCAGGCTCCTTGAGGATTCCGGCCTCCAGATTTACTGGCCTTATTCGGAAGAATGGGACGGCAATACCCTGCCTGTGATTACTTTCGATCCCTCGAACGGGGCTGAGGTCAATGTGGGCTATCGTCTGAGAGAAGACGGCTCGCCCGGAATCGAGGAAGTGGTCGTGGACGAGGAGATGGCGATGGACACACCTGTATGGGTCGTGAACAGGAATGATGACAGCGACTATACCCCGGTGGAAATGCTCCGTCGGCAGGATCCGGAATGGGACGGAGGAGGCTCGGTCATCGTCAAGCCTTCATCTTATACAGGTGACGTTAGAACTTTGGTTCTCAAGGACATCACCATGAGGCGTAATTTCGACCCGTGGTTCGCCGGGGCATCGGAATTTTTCGTCAAATGCGGCCGTGTCGAGGATTTCACCGCCAGCACCGAGGCGGAACTCAAGCTCTATTCCCCGCAGGTTTCAGATTTCATGATAGTAGTAAGGAGAAATCAGCTGAACAAGAAAATTCCGTTCAATGTGGTTCTGGTATCGCAATGGACTGAACTGATGGAAAGCATAGCCTTCATGATAGTGGAGGATGACGGAGGAACCAGGACCGAATGGAAATGCTCGGCAGTGGTCAAGTACAATTCCAAAAGTTACGGATTCGAGGTCTCCCTGCCATTCAATACGAGGGATGACATAGTCTGGAGAGGCCAGCTCACAGGGAAATACCTCGAGAAATATGACGGGATGACTTCCCGTTTCGGAGATGTGGAACTCACGTTCCAGTTCCAGTGACCGGCTACAGGGCCTTGCGTCATCCTTCGGTGACGGTCATTTCGCAGCGCGCGCAGTCGAAATGCAGGGCGAACCGCCTGCCGTTGTTCATGAGGAAGAGAGGGCCCGATATTCCTCCATCCCGTCCGCGCAGGCACATTCCGAGTTCGTACCTGATGCAATATTTCGTCCGCATCAGTTCTGCCCCTGAAAGATGTGAAATCTCGTATGCGTCATCCGTCCTGGATGCGCCGAGACTATCGTAGATTCCACGGGACAGGCGGTTCGAAATGTTGAAACGGTAATCTGCCTGCCTTCCTGCCATTCCGGCCGTGCCCCGGCCCGTCCTCTCCTCAAGACATGAATTGGCAATGGGTATGGCGATGCACGGAATCTCGTCGAGCATTCCGGCCAATGTCCTGCGGATTCCGTTTATGAATGAAGGGCTGACGAAAGGCAGGGTGTCCGGGACATGATTGATTCCGGCCAGGGAGAACGCATATACTCCGGTAGTCTTTTCCATCTGTGAGTGGAAAGTCTCCAGCATTCTTCCGGGGTTGGATGCCATCTCGCTGCCACAGAGGAATTTATATGATATCTCTCTTCCGTCCTGCGAAGTGGCAGAGCAGTCGATGGTGAACTCTCCGTCCCCTCCGCGTGATATGGACATGACCACGGTCACCTGAATCAGCCTGATACATTTCCGGGTCTCGAGGGACTTTTCGAATTCCGTGCTGATGTTGCGGTATATTGTCATTCCCGGCATTATTCCGCTGACAGGTCGGCACCGGATTACATTGCCGCTGCACACGTCACCCCTGAACCCGGTTATGGACGAGTCCTTCCCGACGAAAGCGAATCCGTCCCCGTTTCGTAGAGGGGATGCCGTTCCTGCAGCATTAAGGCGGACTGCAATTTCCAGCATGTCTTTTCCGGACATTCTGGCGGAAATTACCGTTCCCACGGCCTCTCCCATCCCTTTCGGGGTGTCCATGCTTGCCCACCTGCCTCTTTTCCCGTCGATGAACAGTTCTGTATATCCTCTGTTGAACGTCTTGTTGAGGTCCGGTGTGAATCCGCCCCTGACCTTCCCGAAGGATGCTCTCCGGTACGATTCCGGATGGGCTTCCACCAATGCATCAAGCGCCCGGGAATAGGCACTCACTACATTGCGGACATAAGAAATGTTCTTGAGACGGCCCTCTATTTTGAACGACGTTACGCCAGCTCCTGCCAGGTCGCCGATGCGTTTCAGGAGATTGTAGTCCTTCAGGGACAGCAGGGCCTTGTTCCGGACCAGGACTTTTCCGTTCCCGTCCACGAGGTCATACAGGGACCTGCAGGCCTGGACACATTCGCCCCGGTTCGCGCTCCTGCCAGCAACCGCCTCCGACATATAGCATTGTCCGCTGTAGCACACGCACAGGGCCCCGTGGACGAAGAATTCTATTTCCGTGCCGGCAGCCTCGCTGATCCTCCGGACGGTCTCAAGCGGCAGTTCCCTCTCCAGGACGAGTCTCGAGAATCCCAAGTCCCTGTACATCAGCGCAGTTTCTACGTCGCGGATAGCACATTGCGTGGATGCGTGGAGAGGTATTTCCAGTTCCGGACATCCTTCTTCGGACTCGCCCCGGGCCAGCTCAAGCAATGCCGTGTCCTGCACGATGATTGCGTCTGCCCCGGCATCCTGCACCTGAAGCATGAGCTTTCGGACATCCTCCAGCTCGTTATCGTACACTATGGTGTTTATCGTGATGAATACACGTACACCGAACCTGTGGGCGTACCCGCACAATACCCTGATATCCTCGACACTATTGCCTGCAGCCTGCCTTGCCCCGAACGACGGACCTGCAATATATACGGCATCGGCACCGCAGTCAATTGCTGCAATGCCGATGTCTATGTTTTTTGCCGGAGCAAGAAGTTCAAGCGATCTCATCCGGCAGGTTCATTATTTGGAAAGAGCAGAGATGAGCTGCTTTGCCTGTGCGCCGAACTGAGGGTCAGATGCGACTTTCTGGTAATATTCGAGAGCCTTGCTCTTGTTGCCGGCTTTCTGGAAGAGTGCACCTACGGTGAATGCTATGGCGTTGGAGTTCTTTGCATTAGGGTCTGCTGCGAGATATTTCTCGAAGAATGCGATCGCGTTGCTGTCCTTTCCGAGCTTCTGGGAAGCCTGTCCTGCGATGAGAAGAGCCTGTGCGTTCTCCTTGATCTCGTTGGCTTTCTCGGCGAGAGCTACTGCATCTGCATATTTTCCACCCTTGAGCTGGGCTGCAGCCTTCTTGAGGTAAGCGGTTCCGAGAACCTGCTTTGCATTGGCTTCCTGGCCGTTGGCGGCTGCTATATTGAGATATTTCTCAGCCTCCTCGAGGTTGGTTCCGCTGAGGAGCTGTCCGAGACGGAGTGCGGATACGGCGTTGGTGGAATCAGCGGCGAGCACCTCCTTGTATCCGGCGATGGCTCCGGCCACGTCCTTTGCCTTGAAGGCAGCGTCAGCGGCATCCTTTACCTTGGTTACGAGCACTTTCGGAAGCAGGTCCTCAATTTCTGCCGATACTTCCTCGTTGCCATACTCCTTTGCTTTCTCGGCTGCTGCTTTCATCTTCTCCACGGCTCCGTCGAAATCCTTGTTGTTGTAAAGCTCCTTTCCGATGGAGAGCATTACTGAAGGAATGGCGTTCTTGCAGTTCGCAACGACGTCAGCTCCCTCGTCACCGAGGCTTTCAGCCATTGCAAGAGCTTTCTGGAAATACTCGAGGGCACCGGTCTTGTTACCCATTGTGAGAGCTTCGGCACCACTGTTGTAAGTAGCTGTGGCTGTGGCCAGATCTTGAGCGGACAGGCCCAGTGAAAGGGCCAGTGCCGAGATTGCGAGAATAATCTTTTTCATAATCTATTAGTGTTTTAAATGTTTTCAATATGCGCAATTCTTACAAATATACAAAAAATATAGTATTTTTGCGTAAAAGGCGAAATTTTATGGTCGACTATTTATATAGAACACTGTTTTTCTTCGCGGCGATACTTGTACCAATAATCATGCCTGCCGACGGGCTGCCCACTCTTCCGCCGGCTCCCCAGGTGAGGGCGGGATTGCTGGACAATGGCATAACCTACTATATCGTGACCAATCCTACGGAAAGAGGACGGGCCGACATATCCCTGGTGCAGAAAGGGGGATATGGGGATGAAGCCGATACGACCGCCGGAAGCTCTACGGTAAATGCGATGGGTGCGCTTTCCGGATTGCCGCATTTCAAATCCCCGTACAGATTCCTTACAAGGAACTGCATCTGGCCGGGGGAGGACGGCTATGTATCCGTGAACAGCGATGCCACCATATACAAGTTCAGACGTCTTGACCTGTCCCGTTCAGGTGAGATGGTGGACTCCGTCTTGCTGATGATTTTCGACATCATAGATACCCAGTCATATACCATTGGAGGAAGATATACTCCGGGTAACCAGGCAATTATTATATCGGGAGATGTCGATCCGGGTGCCGTGACGAGCAAGATGAACACATTGTCGATGCTTGTCACGAGGGCTCATGGAACGGTCCCGGTACGCACGTATAAGTGGGAATCTGTACCGGATGCGGTCTACAGGCATGTGCAGGCAGGCAATTCCGGACATGTCATCATCACCGCTGAATATGCCTCCCCGAGGACGCCGGATGCCAATATGCCCACTGTCCAGCCGCTCGTGTCACAGAAATTCGCTTCCGAATTCGGGATCATTGTCAGGAAGAGACTGGCAAAGGCATTCAGGCTGGCCGGGATACCCGTTTCGGACATAGGATTCTCATACCGGAACAGCGCCGAGGGACCCGAAGACGAAAAATATAGGATCACTGTCGGGACATCCATCGAGTGGCTGGAGTCTGCGGTCTCGGTCATCTCGTCCACACTTGCTGCCCTTGACCAGAACGGAGCCCTGCCTGAGGAGTACCGGGATGCACAGAACGAACTGATGATGGACCTCCGGAGGGATTTCACAGGGGACGTGGTGGACAATTCCATGTATGTGGACATGTGCATATCCTCATATCTCTACGGATCCACACTGGCTTCATCCCAGGCCAGACTGGACTTCTTCATTACCAAGAACATCCAGAATGATGTCGGGGCGCGTCTTTTCAACAATTTTGTCGCAGCCCTGCTTGACCGGTCCAGGAATCTTACCCTGGAATGCGTCGCTGACTCCGCTGCAGTGTCCGGACGCAGGGTCCTCGAATGTTTCGACCGGTCCTGGAAGCCGGCCGGGGAGCTGCCTTATGTGGTGAGCCGCAGCGATACGCTCAAAATCAGGAAGAACAATTCCAAGGTCAAGATAAAGGCCACTGTCGCCGAACCTCTTTCCGGCGGGCAGATGTGGACTATGGACAACGGTATCAGGGTGATTTTCAAGAATACTCCGAACACCGGTACTTTCCGTTACAAATGGCTCCTCAAAGGAGGATTTTCCCTGCTTCCGGGCCTGAGACCCGGTGAGGGGGCCTACATCTCCGACATGTTGTCCCTCTACGACGTCTCCGGGATGAGCTGCTGGAATTTCAATGACATGCTTGCGGCCAACGGCATCCAGATGGACTGTGAGGTCACCATGTCCGACATGCGTATCGGTGGCGCGGCCCCGTCCTCACGCCTTCAGCTCCTTCTCAGGTCGATGTATGCGCTGACTACGGACCGGAGCATGAACAGGGCGGCATTTGACTATTACCGTCGCTGCAACGAGGCAGGTGTCTCATCGGACAGGACTCCGGCGGAGATTCTGGACAGCCTGATGTTTCCGAACAACCTCTATTCACCGTTCCGCCGGAAGATACATCTTTCCGATGATTTCCAGAAGAGGACTGAAAAATACTTCGAGAACGAGTTCTCCAAGATGAATGACGGAGTCCTGATCATAGTCGGGGATTTCGACGAACTTGAATTGCGGAAGATTCTGGCGAAGGAGCTCGGCGGTTTCCGTACAGAGAAGGTATCCTCGCTCCGGTCCAAGGTCCAGCATCAAACGCTTTCTGGAAGAAATTCGATGATTGTGGACGGCCCGTCGGCCCTGTTGGAGATCGGATTTTCGGCTCCCGTGACATTCTCTTCTTCCGCCTATATGTCTACGTTCATTGCGGCAATGGCTCTCGAGGACAGGATTTCAGAATCCCTGGCATCGTGCGGATGGCATGGAGATTTCAGATGGAGGTTCGACTCGTTCCCGGAGGAGCGTTTCAGCCTGTTCATGAGTGCTGCACCTTCCGTGAGGACAGGAGTTCCGGCGTCCCTGCTGCAGACAGATTCCGTGGAAGAGGTCATGTCACGTGTCCGCAGGGTGGTTTCGGATTTTGCAGCCCGCGGCATTGACAGATTCAACCTCGCCGTTTACAAAGCCACGCTTACGAAGAAGTTTGATTCCAGGATGGCAGGCCCCCAGACTGCCATGTCCATGCTGGAACTGCGTTATTCCTGCGGCAAGGATCTGGTGACCAGGTACGGTGAGAAGATCGGAACCGTCAACGAAGACTCAGTCAACGGAATACTGCGTGCTCTCGAGGGAGGCCGCAGGGCAGAATATGCGGTCAAGGCACCGGTCAGGAAGATCGAGGAGTCTCATCCGGATGATCCTGTTTCCGGAATGGAGGTATCCCGTATTGCACCGGCCGCCGATTCGTCCGGCGTGAACCTCGAGGCTTTCCGGACCATCGGGATTGCGCCTCCTCCGTCTGAGCCATACTGGCAGGTTCCTTCGAATTTCAGGAGATTCATGGCCGAACTTCCTTCACCTCGCGTATATGTTCCGGAACCTCTCGGGACCAGGGACATCATGGCCATCGCGGCCTCATGCGAGTCGATGCTCGGCTCATTTGACAGTATAAAGGTAAACGAAAAGCTTGACACTGATATCGAGGTGCCGGTGATGCAATTGCCGGACCCGGCTGAAGCTTTGTACAGAAAATCATTCAAAGATAAAGATGAGTAGAGACGATCGTTTCGGGACAATCTTCGAGATAGGGGATTGCCTGGTCTCGGAAGAGATTGTGACAGAATACTTTGCCTGTGATTATGAGAAATGTCGCGGATGCTGCTGCATCATCGGTGACAGCGGGGCGCCCCTCGCTGAGGAAGAAGTGGGGAAGATCGAGGAGGCCTATCCGGCATTCTCACCCCTGATGAGCGATGCGGGCCGAAAGGCAGTCAAGGACAAGGGCTTCTTCGAGATAGACGTTGACGGGGACATGGTGACCCCTCTCTCCCCGGCTTCGGAAGAATGTGCATACATCCATACCGATGAATCCGGGAATTGTTTCTGCTCGATAGAAAAATGCTGGTTCTCAGGAAAATGCAAATTCCGCAAGCCCGCTTCATGCTGGCTCTATCCGATACGTGTCACCGAACTGACAGGCGGACGTCATGCCCTGAACCTGCATCGCTGGAGCATCTGCAAGGATGCCTTCGAGAACGGCAGAAAGAAAAAGGTCCGCGTATATGAATTCCTGCGCGAACCTCTGATAAGTGTCTATGGGGAGGAGTTCTATTCCGCCCTTTCATTTGCGGCGAGCAATTTCCTCGCCGGTTCGTAGTCTTCCGGGTTGACCTTCAGTTCAACGCTTACGTATCCCGCATTCAGGCAGGGGTACGTGGAATCCTGCCCGAAAATCTCGGCGGGTATTCCGTTGGCCCTCAGCATCCCGGCTGCGATTTCCGCGCTCATCTGGTCCGGAAATCTGCCTACCGTCTTGAGTTCATCTGCCATAACTGATGGATTAAAGGGTTAATAATCACTCGTCTCCGTCCTTGCGGAAACGGTTTTCGAGGCCATATACTATTCTTATGGTGTCCTTTCTGAGACCTTCGAGGCAGAACCCTCCGAGCTCGCGGGTGAATGTAATCCGGTCTTCGAACATTCTTGTGAGCCTGTTGAGGAAAGAACCGTTCCTGAAAGTCATATTCTCCCCGTCTTCAGATTCGAGACGGTATCCCCGTTCCTCCATCGCATCGATGATTCCCTGCCTTATCTCCCTGAAGTCCCCCGGGATGATTGCGCTCTTCCTTACAAATCCGAATATCGGATATACGGCGGCCACGCAGGCGAACATCAGCCCTATCTGCAGCAGTGAGTTGTAACCTCCCCTGAACATGGTTTCGATGTTCCCGTCCACTACGTGGGCGCATACGAGAATGGTCATGAAGATTACGAGAAGAAATGAGAAATAGAAGAAATATTTGACAGCTCTTACAATGTATTTTGCCGTTTTATTCATAATCTGGATGCTTATTCTTTTCGCAAACATACACAAAAAAGGTGATATATCTTGCAAATTGACTATTTTTGTAAGAAATTTAGGAAAAATCAATATAGTTATGGAAATAGATCCTATTATGGAGCGCCGTGCGCAGGAAGAACGGCTTGCCAAAGAGAAGAATCTCAGAACCATCATGTATGCCCTGATAGCGGTAGCAGTCATCCTGGCCGCCGCACTGGCCTATATCTGGAGCCAGAAATCAGCCCTGATCAGTGACCTGGAAGAGGAAAAGCAGGATCTCACCGAGCAGATAGAAAGTCTCCAGAGCGACTATGCCAATCTGTCGTCGGACTACGATTCGATCAACTCCCAGCTCGACACGTCCCGTGCGGAAGTAGCCGACCTCATAGAGAGAATCAAGAAGACAGAGGCCACGAACCGTGCGATGATCCGCAAGTACCAGAAGGAGCTCGGTACCCTGCGCAGCATAATGCGCAACTACATCGTACAGATCGACTCTCTCAACACCTTGAACCACAAGCTTACGGCCGATGCTGCGGCTGCCCGCAAGGAGGCTGCTGCAAGCCGTGCCCAGAGCAGGCAGCTCTCGGAGCAGGTCGAGGCCCTTTCCGGCCAGGTTGCCGCAGGATCTGTCATCAAGGCGCGCGGAATCCGTATCGAGGCCTACAACTCCAGTGACAAGGTCACCGACAGGAGCAGCCGTGTGACGAGGCTTCTCACCTCCCTCAGTCTCGTGGAGAATGACCTTGCCCCTAGAGGTCCGGTAGTGGTTTACATCCGCGTGAAGGATCCTGACGGAATCATCCTCACGAACTCCAACCGCACTTCGTTCCAGTTTAATGGCGAGACGATGGTCGCATCCGCTTCCCGCCGCGTGGACTACGAGGGCAAGGAAGTGGACCTCAGCATCTACCTGAACGACATCCCTTCCTATGTGAAAGGAGTCTATACAGTGGAGGCATATACGGAGCAGTCCAGGCTCGGAAGCGCTGAACTCATGCTTAGATAATTAGATAACTTAAGTTTCGCAGAGCGAAACAACTGCTTTTGAGGCCTTCAGGCCGAGGGTAAGTCTCTTTCCCGTGGAAAGGGATTTAGGAAAAGGGTAGCGAATATAAAAATAGTGCGTGGCCTTTGCTCGCATTGAGCAATAATTCCTCTGAAAGACTAGCATTTGCGGCTTGCGAAAATTGAATTAGATAACACGCCATGATATACGTCCACGTGCCGTTCTGCCGTAGTTTCTGCACGTATTGCGGTTTCTATTCCGAGGCGGTTCCTCTCTGCGCAGGGAAGGAACTCCCTGAGAACCGTGAACTCTACGACAGATATGCGCAAGCGGTCGTGAATGAGGCGGCTTCAAGACGCCGTGAGACTTTAGAGGCAATATGTCATCACGGTAGTCCCGATACATTGTACATAGGAGGCGGCACCCCTTCGGTGCTGCCTCTTTCCGTGCTTTCAAGAATAGTCAGAGGCATAGGCAAATCAGTCTGGGATGACCCTGGACATCGTTACGAAGAGTTCACCGTGGAAGTGAATCCTGAGGACATCACGGAGAAGGGAGCCGACTACCTGGCCGTCCTGAAATCATTGGGTGCCAGCAGGATAAGTATGGGAGTCCAGTCCTTCAGCCCGGCTATTCTCAAGTGGATGAACAGAAGGCATAATGCCGCCGGGGCGTTGAAGGCTTTCAATATGCTGCGGGATGCAGGATTCGGGAACATCAGCATTGACCTGATATCCGGCATTTCCGGCCTTTCGGAAGAGATATGGGAGGAGACATTGGATATTGCCATCAGCCTCGCTCCGGAGCACATCTCCGCATACCAGCTTTCCGTTGACCCTGGAAGCACCCTCGGCAGGCTCGCCGGGGAGGGACGCTACACCGAGGCTCCTGAATCATTGTGCAGGGGGCAATATGACTTACTTTGCAGCAAACTTTCCGCAGCCGGCTACGTACATTACGAGATATCGAATTTCTCACTTCCGGGATTTGAGGCCCTGCACAATTCCGCATACTGGCGTAGGGTGCCTTATACCGGTCTCGGAGCCGGAGCCCACTCGGCTTTGGTCCAGCATGAGGCGGGCCGGGTACGCCCCAATGCAGAAGTAGATTGCCGCAGATGGAATGCGGAGGATGTCGGAAGATATCTGGAAATATCTGATTTTCAGGGAGAAGAACATCTTTCAGAACAAGAAGTCCGTATCGAGAGGCTGATGCTCGGACTTAGGACATCGGTCGGGGTTCCGGAAAAATGGCTGCCTGGGGACCGGGTCCGGAATATGGTTACCTCCGGTTCCCTGCAGAGGTTCGCCGGCACATCGGGAGAATCCTTCGTGAGAATCCCGGAAGACCATTTCTTCGTGTCGGATGACATTATTTGCATGCTGATTGAATAAAAATTCAGGAATAATCGTTCCGAGTTATCATTTAAATGCTTATTTTGCGCTGAAAATACATACTCTTATGAAAGCCAGGACTATACTCATATTCTTTTTTATTCTCTCCGCATTACCGGATCTGTCGGCGGGGAATCGCAGGAACGCGGATTACGGCCCGTGGATCCTGGACATGACCGGGACTGGCTTCACAGTCTGCTGGGTGACCGGCAGGAGAGCTCTGGCCTGGGTCGAGATTGCCCCTGACGACGGGACTTCCTTCTATGCCGGGCCGCGAAAGCGCATATATCATACATGTGCCGGCAGGAGAGTGGCTGGCAATTTCCACAAGATTAGCGTGGACGGTCTCGAGAAAGGGACATCCTACAGATACCGCCTGTGTACCAGGGCCGTTGTCAACGACAATAATGCCTATGCGATGAAGTTTGATCCGGAGATTGCCGGAGAAGTCATCTCCTCGGTCCGTACCTTCGACCCGGCAAAGGATACCTGCCGCTTCGTAATGCTCTGTGACATCCACGAGAGGGATGAACTCTATTCTTCTCTCGTCAGCGGAGTGGATGCTTCGAAGACCGATTTCCTTCTCCTGAACGGGGACATCACATCCAAGACCTCGTCCGTCAATTCATTGCTTTCACATACCCTGAACCCGGCCGCCGGGCTTCTCAGGAATGTCCCTCTCGTCTATTCGAGGGGAAATCACGAGGGTCGCGGGCGTGATTTCAACCAGGTTCCGGTCTATTTCTCCGCACATGACGGAGGTTTCTATTACACTTTCCGCCAGGGCCCTGTGGCATTCGTGGTACTGGATGCGGGGGAGGACAAGCCGGACAGCGACGTGGAATATTCGGGCACGGCCGAATATGATGCCTACCGTGCAGCTGAATTGGATTGGCTCAGGAAAGCGGTCAGGGAGCCGGAGTTTGCAGATGCTCCGGTCAAAGTGGCAGTCATCCATATCCCTGTTCTGGGAAACAAGGATGCCTGGTACACCCAGAAATGGATAACTGACAATTTCATGCCCGTCCTGAATGACGCCGGCATCGACCTCATGCTCAGCGGACATCATCACAATTATATTTATGCTCCTGCCGGGGAGTTCGGAAACTCGTTCCCGGTGGTCGTGAACGATGACACGGACCGGCTCGAATTCACGGCCACGAAGGACGGTATCAGCCTCCGTATGCATGATGCATCCGGGCAACTCACTCATTCTGTTGATTTATAATATTTTATGATATGGGCACCGCCGAAATTTACAGAAACAGGATTGCAAACCTTCGTTCCATGATGAGGGACAAGGGATTGGACGCAGTAATCATCACCGGCTCCGACCCGCACAACAGCGAATATCCCGCTGCGAGATGGAAGCAGGTGGAATGGATCAGCGGATTCACCGGGGAAGCCGGAGACGTTGTCATAACCATGGACCATGCCGGGCTCTGGACCGATACCCGCTATTTCATCCAGGCCACCAACCAGCTCGAGGGCACAGGAGTGGAACTTCACAAGACCAGGATTCCCGGGGAAATACGTATCCCTCAATGGCTTGCCCAGATTGCCTTCAACGGGGTGGAAGGGACTGTCGCGATAGCTGTTGACGGGCTTGCGATGGATGTCTCCACAGTGGACTCCCTGAAGGCGGCATTCCGGGAGGCGGGACGCGAAGAAGACCCTTCACACGAGTCCGGATGCGGATTCCAGATAGTGGACCTGCCTGATATGCTCGAAGATCTATGGGAGGACCGTCCGGCCGTCCCGAGCACTCCTGTCATAACCTTGGGAGACGAGCTCACGGGTGAGTCCCGCATCTCCAAGATTCAGAGAATCAGGGATTTCATGGAGGACAAGGGTTGTTCTGCCGTACTCCTTACGGCTTTGGACGAGATAGCCTGGGTGCTGAATGTCAGGGCCTCTGATGTGGAATACAATCCTGTATGCATCTCTTATCTCCTGATTACTGCCGGAGATGTGGTCTGGTATGTCAGGAAAAACCGTCCGGCTGCCCTGCATTCCGAGACGGCCGACAGTTTCGCCGAGCTGGACGCCGACGGCATTGCCATCAGGGACTACGACGATGTCTTCCTTGAACTGTCGCAGGAGGATATCCCGGTTTTCAATTCCCTTTTCGTGGACCCGTCATCCCTCAACTATCATCTTTCCAGGACATTGTCAGGCCTCGGGGACTCCGTCAGGATAATATCCGGGGACTCTCCTGTACCGCTCTGGAAATCAGTCAAGAACGAAGTGGAGATAGCCGGAATGAAGGAAGCGCATTTCGTCGACGGACTGGCCATGGAGAAATTCCTTTATTGGCTCGACTGCAGCATGAAGGCCGGAAACCGTATCACGGAATGGGATGCTGCACAGAAAATTGACTCCCTCAGGGCCGGGTCCGCAGGATGCATAGGGAACAGTTTCCAGACGATTTCAGCATACGGGGCAGGTGCCGCCCTCCCTCATTATGTCACGCCGGAGCACGGATCTGCGGTACTCGAACCTCACGGGCTTTACCTGTGCGATTCCGGAGGACAATATTTCTTCGGTACCACCGACCTTACCAGAACTGTCCCTCTCGGCCCGTGCACGGCACTTGAAAAGGAAGATTACACCCTGGTGCTCAAAGGGCATATCGGCCTCGCTATGTCAGTCTTCCCTGCCGGTACTTCCGGATGCCAGGTAGACTATGCTGCGAGGTGTCCGCTCTGGCAATACCACCGAGACTACGGCCACGGGACCGGCCACGGAGTCGGTTTCTTCCTCAATGTCCACGAAGGTCCCCAGGAAATCCGCCACAATTTCAATCAGGTCCCTCTCCTCCCGGGAATGATAACTTCCGACGAACCGGGCCTGTACCGCGAGGGCATGCACGGGGTCAGGCATGAAAGTCTCATCCTGTGCGTTGATGCCGGGACCAATGATTTCGGCACCTGGAGATGTTTCGAGAACCTGACACTCTGTCATATAGACACTTCAGCCGTCATCACGGAAATGCTGACGGCTGAAGAAAAGGCATGGCTGGACGAATACAATGAGGAGGTCTTCCGTACACTGTCCCCGCAGCTCCCGGATGATGTTGCTGCATGGCTCAGGGAAAAGACCCTGCCGCTGTAATCATTTCAGCTTTCGTTTCAATATCCGGACGGCTGCAAGCAGGATTCTGTCTATCGGCAGCTCTCCGGATATTTTCTTTATTCCGTGTGCGAACAGCCCGGCGGGGGAATAATGTTCCATGGCGTTTTCGTAGCTCTCGGCAATCTCCCTCTCCTTGGACCTGATTCTCCTCGAGAGCCCTGCCTGGGCCGCTTCAATCCCGGAGATGTCCCGGATATCCTGATATCGGATGTTCTCCATCCTGATTTCCGTTTTCGTTTCCATACTGTCCAGCTATTTTCCATATTTTTCTATCTGGCCGTCAGCAGGGGAAATGTCCGGCTTCTCGAAGAACAACCGGATGAAAAGCTGCACCAGGCTTCCGAGAAACAACTTCTTCCTCAATGCCCAGAGCACAGCCATGACCATCAGGAAAAATCCGGCCACGATGAAGGCCCCGACCGAATAGCTTCCTATGATGTCCCCTATCAGGAGTACGCCTCCGAAAGCAGTGGCAGTCATCACGATACTGCCGAGACTTATGAAAAGTATAGCCAGGAAGATCCGGTTCAATGTGATTGACAATCCTTTGGCCGTCCTGAGCTTGATCTCGTCTATTTTCAGGTCAATGTATTCGGCCGTGCTCCTGCCGAGATTCTCGGCAGGCCTTGTGAATTCCCTGTCCATCACGCGTCTGCCTTGATGTCATGGTCCGCTTCCCTGGAGAGGGCCTCCTCCAGTTTGTCGAGCTTCTCGAGGATAATCTTCCTCGCGCTCTCTTTCAGGCTTGTTCCTTCAGCCGCGAGCAGCTCCCTGATAGAGCTCAGTTCGTCCTCCACCTTGTCCCGTGCTTCACAGCAGGCCTGTCCGGCTTTCTCGCCGAATTCCCTGGCCTTGTCATAACCCTCCCTGGCGGCTTCTTTGATTTTTTCCCTGGTTTCCTCACCCTTTTCCGGGGCGAAGAGAAGACCGATTGCCACGCCTGCCGCAGCTCCTGCGATCAGTGCGAATAAGGATTCCGATTTCATGATTTCAAAATTTTGGTGTAAGGATACAATTATCCGGCCCCGGGAAACTGTCAGTGACAGATCCGCAAGGCCGGATTGATATTCCGCAAATCCCGTACCTGTGGGGATTTGTCAGATTCCCTTGTGCTGATTAGCCTATGATGCCTTTGGCATGGAGGAATGCGTTCACAGCTACCGAAGTGAAGAGCAGCCAGATGATGGCGGATACGATGACACCGATCACCTTGAGTCTCTTCATCCAAGGCTGATTGTCCCAGCCCACAGTCTGGAACATGCTCCAGAATCCGTGTGTGAGGTGGAAGAATACAGCGATGAACCATACGATGTAGATGAGGAGCACCCAGATGTTTCCGAATGTCGCCGTGAGAAGATCGTAAGGGTTCGCTGCATGCTCTCCCATGAACTCCTTGAGCTGCATGTCAGCCCAGAAATGGGTGAGGTGGAAGAACAGGATGCCGAGAATCACGATTCCGAGCACGAACATGTTCTTTGCGGACCATGAATCTGCCTTTGCCCTGCTGGCTACCTCATAGCGCTTGTATCCGCCACGTGCCTTCACGTTGTACCATGTGAGGTAGCATCCGTAGAAGATGTGTACGAACACGCCGAGGGCGAGCACCGGCACCATGATGGTGACAATCGGCAGTGACATGAAGTCACATCCAAGCTGGAACAGCCCCGTGAAAGAGCCGAATTCCCCGGTGAATGAATCAATTACTGAAAAGAAGTTGATAGTTCCGTGCAGCAGCAGGAACACGATAAGAAATGCTCCGCTGACAGCCTGAATGAACTTTCTCCCGATGGAGTAGTGGAATGCGTTCGCCATTATTGTATGATATTTGATTTCAAAATGTCAATCTGAATGCAAATATAGGTTGTTTCTTGCAAGTTTCATAATATTTCGATAATTTTGTTTCCGATTTAGAACCGCCGGACGGGACTTGTCCGGACGTGTCTGGAATGACCAACATTAAAATATCCTGTATATGTATAGAAGAGTACTCCTCAAATTGAGCGGAGAAAGCCTCGGCGGACCTGCCGGCAAGGGACTTGACACGGAAAGCCTCAGGGCTTACGCGGAAGAAATCGCGGAAGCGGCGAAGGCCGGCCTCCAGATTGCCATAGTGAACGGCGGCGGCAATATTTTCCGCGGGCTGCAGGGCACCGGCAAGGGTTTCGACCGCGTTGACGGGGACAAGATGGGAATGCTGGCCACGGTCATCAACTCTCTCGCCCTGTCGATGTTCATAAAGGAGCAGGGAGTGGATGCCCAGGTGTTCACGGCCACCCCGATGGAGCCTGTGGCCAAATATTATATGCGGGACGATGCAGTGAGGGTGCTCGAGAACGGCGGAGTGGCCCTGATATCGGGAGGTACGGGCAATCCGTTCTTCACCACCGATTCCGGAGCCGCCCTGCGTGCCCTCGAGATAGGGGCTGACGCCCTCCTGAAAGGCACCCGCGTGGACGGGGTCTATACGGCTGACCCCGAGAAGGACCCGACTGCCGAGAAATATGACGAACTGACTTTCGACCAGGCCATTGCGGAACATCTGAAAGTGATGGACCAGACCGCTTTCGCCCTCTGCAGCGAGGGGAATATGCCTATAATTGTGTTCGACATGAACTGCCGCGGAAACCTCACGAGACTTCTGCGCGGAGAGAAAGTCGGAACTACAGTACATGTATAACCATTTAAAACTCAAATATTATGTTACCAAGAGCAAACGAGATCGTCACTGCGGCTGACAAGAAGATGAAAGATGCCGTGGCTTTTCTTGAAGAGGACCTCAAGACATACCGTGTGGGCAAGGCCAATCCTTCCCTGTTCAACAATGTCATAGTGGACTATTACGGAATGCCGACACCGGTTCCGCAGGTGGCTTCCGTCACCGCTCCTGATGCCAAGACCGTGCTCATCCAGCCTTGGGAGAAGAACATGATTGCCAAGATTGAGAAGGCCATCATGGATGCCAACATCGGCATGACCCCGCAGAACAACGGCGAACAGATCCGATGCAATGTGCCGCCTCTCACCGAGGAGCGCAGGAAAGAGCTCATCAAGAAGGCGAAGGCAGCCGGCGAGAATGCCAAGGTTGTGGTGCGCAATGCCCGCCGCGATGCAGTTGACCTGCTGAAGAAGGCCCAGAAGAATGAAGGACTTCCTGAGGACGCCGAGAAAGAAGGCGAGGAGGAAGTACAGAAAGTCACAGACAAGAACGTGAAGGAAATCGATGCCCTCATAGCCGCCAAGGAAAAGGACATCATGACCGTATAGTTTTTTTCGCGCAGAGTGTACAATCTGCGGAAATATTGTTATATTTGCTGGTGACATGAGTAACAACAGTACACGATTTTCCGGCTTCGGGTTTTATTATTACTTTTATCCTTCGAGATGAAAGCCCGGGAGTCGTATATGACAAGTTACTTTTAATCAGAGATTTACAAAGGCTGCCCGGACGCGCGGACAGCCTTTCGTCATATATGCGGACGACATAAAGAACAGGCATAAAAACTACATTTATGAACAAAAGAGTGGCAATACAGGGTTTCCACGGCAGTTTCCACGAACAGGCTGCCTGCAGTTTCTATGAGAAATTGGGCGAGCCCGAGCCGGACATCATCGAGTGCGCGACATTCGAGGGCCTTTTCACCTCTCTCGCGGACGACAAGGCGGATGCGGCGATAATAGCGGTCGAGAACACCACGTCGGGAGGACTCCTGCCGAACTTCGACCTGCTCAGGCGATACAAGGCCAGGGTAAAAGGGGAGATATATCTCCATATCCATCAGAATCTCATGGCGATTCCCGGGCAGAAACTCGAGGATATCCGCGAAGTCAGGACACATTACATGGCCATCAACCAGACCCGTCAGTTCTTCGAGACCAAGTGCCCGTGGATACAGATGGTGGAGTCGGAAGACACGGCCAAAAGTGCGGCAGACGTGGCAGAAGGACACCTGATGGGGGTCGGAGCCGTTGCCTCATCGCTTGCGGCGGAGCGTTTCGGGCTTGAGATCCTGCAGCCGGAAATAGAAACATACAGCCAGAACTACACGAGATTTCTCGTCATTGACGACTCGGTGAACGTTCCGGAGGAGAGAATCAGCAAGGCATCGATATGTTTCACGTTGCCGCATACCCCGGGCTCCCTGGCACACATCCTCACCATACTGTCATTCTACGACATGAACCTGTCGAGGATACAGTCCCTCCCGATACCGGGCAAGAAATGGCAGTACTTCTTCTACGTAGATATTACATTCGAGAGTTATGAGCGTTATACCCAGGCGCTTGCGGCTGTCAGGCCGCTTGTCGAGGGACTCGATATAATGGGTGAATATGAATCGGAGGCAAGACTATGATCATCAGACCGGCCAGAAGGACAGAATCTGTCCAGGAATACTATTTCTCCAGGAAACTCAAGGAGATAGACAAGATGAATTCCGCACGGATTGCGGAAGGACTTCCACGTGTCATTAATCTGGGCATCGGCTCCCCGGACGGAATGCCGCCTGCGGAAGCCATTGATACCCTGAAGGAATGCGCCTCGATGCCCGGGACCCACGCATATCAGAGCTATGTCGGGACTCCAGAACTCAGGAAGGCGTTTGCAGACTGGTATGCACGATATTATGGTGTGACATTGTCCCCGGACGGGGAAATCCAGCCCCTGTTCGGCTCGAAGGAGGGCATCCTGCTCATCAGCATGGCTTTCATCAATGAGGGGGACAAGGTTCTGGTTCCTGATCCGGGTTATCCGACCTACACCTCCGCCTCCAGGCTTGTCGGGGCCGGGATATTGACCTACGACCTGAAGGAGGACAACGGCTGGCAGCCGGACTTCGACGCGCTTGAGAAAATGGACCTCGACGGCGTGAAGATAATGTGGACGAACTATCCGAACATGCCGACCGGAGGACGGGCCACCAAGGAACTCTACCAGAGGATAACGGATTTCGGCCTGAGACACAATATCCTGATAGTCAATGACAATCCGTACAGCTTCATATTGAACGACAATCCTCTTTCCATCCTCGCATCCGAAGGGGCGAAGGAGTGCTGCCTCGAACTGAACTCGTTGAGCAAGGCGCACAATATGTCGGGCTGGCGTGTCGGCATGGTGGCCGGCTCCAGGGAGCTCATCTCGGAGGTCCTGAAAGTCAAGAGCCAGATGGATTCCGGAATGTTCAGGCCGATGCAGATGGCCGCCGTGAAGGCTCTCGGCCAGGGACCCGAATGGTTCGAGACCCTCAATGCGGAGTACAAGGTGCGCCGCGAGGCTGCCGGAAAGATCTTCGACCTGATTGGTGCAAAGTATGACAAGGAGTCGAGCGGCCTGTTCCTTTGGGGACGTCTGGATCCTGGCAATCCGCTTCTCGCCAAAACGTCGCCACAGGCCGGGCCGGATGACCGCAGTCTCGGTGAAATACTCTCTGACAGAGTGCTTTACGAGGCAGGCGTATTCATTACTCCGGGATTCATATTCGGCAGGAACGGCCGGAATTATATTAGGATATCCCTCTGCGCGAAGCCGGAGGTGCTGGCGGAAGCATTGGAGAAAATACGTAAAATCACGGAATAGAATAATATGACAATATCAGTAATAGGACTCGGCCTCATAGGAGGCTCGATGGCAATAGACCTGAAACGCAGGGGATTCGCCGACAAGGTTCTCGGAGTCGAGAACGAGCCGGTCAATGCTTCTGCTGCGGAGAAAATCGGCCTTGTGGACAAGGTTGTCCCGTTCGGGGAAGCCGTAAGGGAAGGAGACATCATCATTGTCGCCGTGCCGGTGGGCGCGGCCGTAAGGATGCTGCCGGAAATCCTGGACATTTTCCGTGAAATCGGCGCCACGGACAAGATAGTCATCGACACCTGCTCTACCAAGAGCCGCATAGTCAGGAGCGTGCATTATCATCCGTTCAGGGCGAGATATGTGGCTACCCATCCTATGGCCGGAACCGAGTATTCCGGACCGTGGGCCGCGATGCCGAACCTCTTCGACGGACGTGCCTGCATCTTTGCGAACAGCGAGGAGTCGGATCCAAAGGCCGTCAATACCATAGAGAAGATGTATGACGTGCTCAATATGAGACCGATATACATGAACGCCGACAATCACGATGTCCATACGGCATACGTCTCGCACATATCGCACGTCACCTCATTCGCCCTCGCCCTTACCGTGCTCGACAAGGAAAAGGACGAGAAACATATCTTCGACCTCGCCTCGGGAGGATTCTCCTCCACGGTCCGTCTCGCGAAGAGCAATGCGGACATGTGGGTCCCGATTCTTTCCCAGAACAGGGACAATGTGCTCCAGGTCATTGATACATACATCGATAAGATGAAGGAATTCCGCGAGGCCATCGCGGACTACGACGAGGACAGGATACGGGGCCTCATCGGAGAAGCTAACCGGATCAAGAAGATATTAAGATAAAACCACATCAATATGGAAAGCAAACTAGATCTTGTCCCTGTTTCCAAATGGGGAATTTTCCCGGAAGGCCAGCGCCCTCTCCTCATTGCAGGACCATGCAGCGCTGAATCAGAAGTCCAGGTCATGCAGACCGCACGCGGACTCAAATCATTGGGAGTCAATGTCTTCAGAGCGGGTATATGGAAGCCCCGCACTCACCCGAACAATTTCGAGGGTATCGGCACTCCGGGCCTGAAATGGCTCCAGAGAGTGAAGAACGAGCTCGGGATGAAAGTCGCCACGGAGGTTGCCAGCGAGAAGCACATCTTCGACTGCCTCAAGTTCGGAGTGGACATGGTATGGATAGGTGCCCGCACCACGGCCAATCCTTTCCTGGTGCAGGAAATCGCTGATGCACTGAAGGATACGGACGTGCCTGTGCTCGTGAAGAATCCGGTCAACCCTGACCTCGACCTGTGGATTGGAGCCCTCGAGCGTCTCAACCAGGCCGGTATCAAGAAACTGGGCGTGATTCACAGGGGATTCTCTACATCCGAGAAAATGGCTTACCGCAATGCCCCGGGCTGGCAGATTGCCGTGGAACTCAGGACCCGTTTCCCGGAATTGCCGTTCTTTGCCGACCCGAGCCACATGGGAGGAAACCGTACTTATCTCCAGGAGATTTCCCAGCGTGCCCTCGACCTCGGTCTGGACGGCCTCATGCTCGAGTCCCATTGCGACCCGACATGTGCCCTGAGCGACGCCAAGCAGCAGCTTACCCCGGATGATCTCGGCAAGCTCCTTTCAGCCCTCGTGGTACGTGAGCAGGATTCCGACAGCCCTGAATACAAGGAGAATATAGACCAGCTCCGTGCGCAGATCGACATCATCGACGAGAATATTCTCTATATCCTCAGCACTCGTATGAACGTGAGCCGCAGCATCGGTAATTACAAGAAGGAGCACAATATCGCCATTCTCCAGACTTCGAGATGGGATGAGGTGCTTTCGGGAATGCAGGCCAAGGCGAAGACTTACGGCCTGTCCGAGGACTTCATCGCTAAAGTCTTCACTGCCATACACGACGAGTCCGTGCAGGAGCAGAACAAGATTCTGTCCAAGGATTAAATTGTATTTTTCCCGAATTCCCGGAGCGACCCGAGCAACGTCTCGTTAAAGACCTCCCTCTCGTGGTCGGAAAGGAAATCCACCTGAATAGGTATCTGGAACATCTTCAACTGAAGAGCTTCAGGTACCTTTTTGCATCCCCTCAGGCGCTGGCTGTCCTTTTCCGTGGTCCCGACGACCGCTGTAGGCCAGTTCCTTGCCGCGCCCGCTATGCGCTTGATGTCCACCGAAGAATAATTGTGGTGGTCGGAGAACTTGAAATGCTTGACTATGCTGTATGAATCGCTCAGGAACCTTTTCAGGGGAGTGTCCGATGCGATTCCTGACACGAGAATCAGTTTCTTGGAGTAGATGTACCTGTTGTCATGCGTATCCTTGAATACCGGCTCCAGATGGCAGTACTCAATGGTCGTGAAGAACAGGTGAATCTTCTTTCCGTGCGGATCGTCCCCCTGGCAGGTCTCAGGGTCGAATCCTTTGATGCCCAATGTCCTGGCCCATTCCAACTTCTCCCAGTCCTCCATATAGGCGGGACATTTGGTGACGATTATGGCATTGGAGTGCCACAGTCTTTCCGGCAAGTCCCTGAGCCTTCCGAACGGAAGGAGCCTGTCCTTGCAAGGAGGCCTGTTGTAGTCCACCAGCACGATATTGAAAAATGCCTTCAGCGACCTGTACTGGAAAGCGTCGTCGAGTACGATGATATCGGATTTGTTTAGCTCCTTGTGGGCGCATTTGCGGGCCTTCCGCGCTGTCTGCAGCTTCTCGGGATGCAGCAGGAAATCGCAGCCCTCCACCCTGGTCCGGTCCACCGCCACGGTCACGCCCGGGAACCTGTTCTTGATCTGCAGAGGCTCGTCTCCTGCGAATTTGGCCGTGTCAGACTCCAGAATCTGCTGGAATCCGCTGCTGTTTCGCTTGTGCCCGCGGGAAAGTACAGCAATGTTCTTGTCCCACCAGTCGGAGCTGCCGAGCAGAGTCCGGACAATCATTTCCGTATGCGGGGTCTTGCCCGTGCCACCTGCGGCAATGTTTCCCACGCAGATCGTAGGGACCTCGCAGGAATACACTTTCTTCACGCCGTTGTCGTACAGCGCGTGCCTGATTTTCAGGGTAAGATAATAGGGAGCCAATAATATCCTTTCCAGCATAGCGCGCAAATATAGCAATATTTTTCTAAAGTCCGTAAACACTTGAGCTTTCATTTAACGGACATGACCCCCATTTGGCGGAAATCTCATCGAGAATCGCCATTACTTCCTCCCCGGAAGGAGCTGTAACCAATCTCATTCTCGTCTCCTTGAAGTCCGGAAGACCCTTGAAATAGCACGACAGATGGCGTCTCATCTCGAGGATTCCGATTACCGGGCCTTTGAGCCCGACAGAAAGGGAAAGATGCCATTTTGCCAGTTCCACCCTGTCGTTCACGCTCATCGGTGCCAGCAGCTCCCCGGTATTGAGATAATGCTTTATTTCCCTGAATATCCACGGATGCCCGAAAGAGGCCCTGCCCACCATTATTCCGTCCACCCCATAGCGCTCGAACGCCTCCAGTGCCTTCTGCGGCGAATTGATGTCCCCGTTACCGATAATGGGAATCTTCATCCTCGGATTCTTCTTCACTTCTCCAATCAGAGTCCAGTCCGCCTCTCCCTTGTACATCTGGCACCTCGTCCTTCCGTGTATCGTAAGTGCCTGGATTCCTGCGTCCTGAAGCCTCTCGGCGAGTTCCACAATGATTTTCGATTCCTCGTCCCAGCCGAGCCTTGTCTTCACCGTGACAGGCTTGCTGACTGCATCCACTATCATCCGGGTGATCATGACCATCTTGTCCGGCTCGCGCATCATGCCCGAACCGGCACCGCGTCCGGCAATCTTGCTCACCGGGCAGCCGAAGTTTATGTCTATGATGTCGCATCCGTGACCGCCGGCTATGCTGTCCGCCCTGTCTGCCATTTTTGCAGCCTCCACCATCGCCTCCGGATTGTTCCCGTATATCTGTATGGCTATCGGGGCCTCCTCTTCGGAGGTCTTCATCTTCGCTATCGCCTTGGCTGCGTCACGGATGAGTCCGTCGGACGGAATGAATTCAGTATAAACCATATCCGCTCCGAACCGCTTGCACACTGTCCTGAAAGATGCGTCGGTGACATCTTCCATCGGCGCGAGCAATACCGGCCGTGGACCGAGATCTGTTTTTCCTATTGTCATGCTGCAAATTTACGAATTAGGCTTGAATTTTGTGGCATTTCACAGGCCCTATCGGGCAAACAAAGGGAAAAGGAAAACAATTATTATACCATGGGTAAACAAATCAAGACAGTTGGAGTGCTCACTTCCGGTGGCGACGCTCCTGGAATGAACGCATGTATCAGGGCCGTCACGAGGGCCGCCATATTCAACGGCATCAAGGTGATGGGCATCTACAGGGGCTATGAGGGCCTCATCAACGGCGAAATCAAGGAATTCACCTCCGAGAGTGTCAGCAACACCGTCCAGCGCGGAGGTACCATCCTCAAGACCGCCAGAAGCAAGGAATTCATGACCGAGGAGGGTCTCAAGAAGGCTTACGACAATCTCCAGGCATTCGGTATTGACGCCCTTATTGTCATCGGCGGAAACGGCTCTCTCACAGGAGCACAGAGGCTTGCGAGGGAATTCGACTATCCGGTCATTGGCCTTCCGGGAACCATCGACAACGACCTGTACGGGACCGATTCCACCATCGGATATGACACTGCCCTGAACACCATCGTGGACTGTGTGGACAAAATCCGTGACACCGCCACGTCCCACGACCGCATCTTCTTCGTGGAGGTGATGGGAAGGGACGCCGGCTTCCTGGCCCAGAACAGTGCCATTGCGGCAGGTGCAGAGGCTGCCATAATCCCTGAGGACCAGACAGATGTCGACCAGCTGGAGCAGTTCATCAGCCGCGGATTCCGCAAGAGCAAGAATAGCAGTATCGTCATTGTGTCGGAGAGCCCGAAGGACGGGGGAGCGATGTATTATGCAGAGCGTGTCCGCAAGGAATATCCTCAGTACGACGTGCGCGTGACCATACTCGGACATCTCCAGAGGGGAGGTACGCCTACGGCATTTGACCGCATCCTTGCCAGCCGTCTCGGCTATGCCAGCATCGAGGCCCTGAAAGAAGGCCAGAGAAACGTGATGGTGGGCATCCACGACGACGAAATAGTATATGTCCCTATCGACAGGGCCGTCAAGAAGGACAAGCCGATTGACAGGGAACTTATCAACGTCCTCGGCGTGCTCTCGATCTGACGCCGGAATTCAGGGAGTGACCCATTTCACCGATGGGTCACGTTTCCACCAGGTGAGCTGCTTTTTGGCATAATGCCTGGTGTTGCGCCGGATCAGCCGTACGGCTTCGTCGAGGTCGATATTGCCGTCGAGATAGTCGAATATTTCCTTGTAGCCTACGGTGCGGAGTGCAGGCATGTCCCTGAATTGTGAAAGGGACTTCACCTCATCCACCAGCCCTTCGTCAATCATCTGCGTCACGCGCCTGTCAATCCGTTCATAGATTTCCTCTCTCGGGCGTGTGAGGCAGATTTTTTCGATGTCGAAACTGCGCTCCTTGGGGCCTTCCAGCTTGAATGACACGAATGGTCTCCCGGTCTGCCTGAACACCTCGATGGCTCTCACGACACGATGGCCGTTGTTCCTGTCGATTGCGGCCCAGCTCTCCGGGTCGATGTACCGGAGCTCTTCGGCGAGAGCTGCAACCCCTTCTTCCTGAAGCCTTGCAGTCAGTTCCTTCCTCATGACAGGGTCAGCGTCAGGAAGCCTGTCCAGGCCGTTGCATACTGCATCGATATAGAACCCAGATCCTCCCGTCATTACGAGAGTATCGTGTCCTTCGGCGAAAAGCTTCTCGATGAGAGGAATCGCCTCGAGCTCATAGTCTCCGGCGGTGTAATTCTGTGTAACTGAATGTGAATGAATGAAATAATGCTTCACGGCTGCAAGCTGTGAAGCATCCGGGACCGCTGTCCCTATCGACATTTCCTTATATATCTGTCTTGAATCGCACGAGATGACAGGCGATCCATGTTCCAATGCCAGACTGATGCTGTAGTCAGTCTTCCCGACCGCGGTCGGCCCCGTGATGACAATCAGCCTGCCACGCATTGCAGCCCGTCCACTAAAGGGTCAGGTCCTCCGAGCCGTCGTAGATCTCGTCGCCGTCCTCCTCGAAGGAAGACTTGATATCATCCTCCTCGTCCTCCTCTTCCTCGTCGTCACCGATTCCGAGGTCCAGATCATCGTCGGAGGAGGCTTCTGCATCCTTGCCCCATCCTGATGAAGATGACTCTCCAGGGAGATGCTTCTGCTCGTCCGGAAGGTCCTCGTATGCTACATATCCATTTTCAAATGCCTCAGGGTCAGGACCTTTGGTCTCCACCAAGCAAGGATAAGACCTTCCCGGCACCTCTTCCACCTCGCCTTCGTATGTCAATATCACGCTCTTTCGGTCAGTGACATTGTAGAAATATGTGAAAGATGCAATCCCTTTCTCCACTGTATCGAGCACAGTGACCTCGTCAGCAGCACCGGACCCGAGGTCGAACATCCCGTAGCGGGCCACGAGAGAACCTGACTGGTCCAGTCCCTTGAACTGTATGAGCTGGTCGTTAGGAAAGCTCATGTCATCCCTCATGACTTTGTGGAACTCATAAAGAGTCATTGTGGATTTTACTTCATATACACGGGCAAAGCCCTTGAGCCCAGGTAAAGAAACCCTAAATCTGAGAATCATAGTTTTTAAAAAGCTAGTTGTTTTTTCACGGCTGCAAATTTACAAAATATTTCTTTTCCATTGCATAATAACTCGCTTTTAACTAATTTTGAAGTTATGGAACACGCAGATTTTTCCAAATACCCGGATACGTACAGGAGCATAGCCTCCCTGTCCACCGGCCTCTTCAAGGACAACGGCAGCCGTTTCCTCGCATTTGCCTATCCTGTGGAGACTGAGGACCAGGTCAAGGAGATTGTCGCTTCCCTCAAACGAGAGTATCACGACGCGAGGCATCATTGCTATGCCTACCGTCTCGGATACAGGGGGGATGTGTTCCGTGCCAATGATGACGGAGAGCCTTCTTCCTCCGCAGGCCGGCCTATTCTCGGCCAGATTGACTCCAACGGGTTGAGCGACATACTCATAGTGGTCGTGCGATATTTCGGCGGCATCAAGCTGGGGATACCCGGGCTGATACGTGCCTACAAGACTTCCTCGGCCGATGCCATAGCTTCCGCCCGGGTCGTGAACAAGACTGCGGTCATGCGCTACCGGATGGAGTTCGGCTATTTGGAGATGAACCAGGTCATGAAAATCATCAAGGACATGGGCCTGGAGCAGAGGGCGCAGGATTTCGGTACGGCCTGCTCGATCGAGGTGGCTGTCCGCCTGTCGTCCGTGCAGGATTTCATGGACAGGGCCTCGAAGGTGCCGGGATGTGCAGTGACTGAATGCGGGGCCGGAAGCAGCACGGAGCAATGACGGGGAACGTGTGAAGATACTAATTAACAATGCAGATATATGCCTAAAAGTCTAATTTCAATCCGGGATTTCTCCAAAGACGAGATTCTTCATGTCCTGGAAATCGCGAAGGAGTTCGAGCAGAACCACGAGCAGAACTTCCTGGCGGGAAAAGTCATCGCCTGCCTGTTCTTTGAACCTTCAACCAGAACCCGCCTTTCTTTCGAGGCTGCCGTCAACAGATTGGGAGCCAGGGTGATAGGCTTTCCGGACTCCCGCAACACCAGCGTTTCCAAGGGCGAGACCCTCGAGGACACCATCAAGATTGTCTCCAACTACGTGGACATGATAGTGATGCGCCATCCGGTCGAGGGGGCTGCCGCCATAGCTGCCGGCGTCTCTCCGGTCCCGGTGGTCAATGCCGGTGACGGCTCGAACCAGCATCCTACCCAGACATTGCTCGACATGTACTCGATTCTCCAGACCCAGGGTACACTGGACGGTCTCACCATCAATATGGTAGGTGACCTCAAGTACGGAAGGACGGTTCATTCCCTCTCCGAGGCGATGTCGGATTTCGATTCCCATTTCGTGTTCACCGCACCGGATGAACTGAAGATGCCCCAGAAGTATCTTGACCTGCTTGACAGGAAGCACATCCCGTATGAGCAGACCTCATCCATCGAGGATCATCTCAACGACTGCGACATCCTCTATATGACCAGGGTGCAGCAGGAGCGCTTCCCTTGCAAGGAGGATTATGACAGGGTCAAGGATATCTACGAGCTGACCGCATCCATGCTCGGCGGAGTGAAGAAAAACATGAAGATCCTCCATCCGCTTCCGAGAGTGACCGAGATTGCCACAGATGTTGATTCCACGCCTTATGCCTATTATTTCGAGCAGGCGAGGAATGGAATGTACATAAGGATGGCAGTCATTTCATATCTGCTCGGATACAGGTAGTATAGTCCGGCAAAAGCGGATATTTATCGAAAACATTTGCTTTTGCCTGATTATTCATTATATTTACATCGGTTTACTATGACAATTGTAAATCGATGTTTAGCTTTTGTTTATAAAATGTAATTCACAAATATTATGAGCGAAGTTCATGTTTTCAATGCCGGTCCGTGTCTGCTTCCCCAGCAGGCCATCGACAGTTCTATCGAGGCCCTGAAAAATTTCAAGGGCACAGGTATTTCCGTACTTTCAGTATCCCACCGTTCCAAAGAGTGGGGAGAGGTGATGGACGAAGTCCGCGCCAACTGGAAAGAGCTCCTTCACATTCCTGATACCCATGAAGTGGTGTTCCTCGGAGGCGGAGCGAGCCTTCAGTTCCTCTATGTCGCAATGAATTTCCTGGAGCACAAGGCAGCCTATCTCGATACCGGAGTATGGGCTCACAAGGCACTCCAGCAGGCCCAGGGCATCGGAGAGGCATACGCTCTCGCTTGCTCGGCGGACAAGAACTACTCCTACATTCCCAAGGGATATGTGATTCCTGAAGACGTGGACTATTTCCACATCACCACCAACAACACCATCTACGGCACCGAGATCAAGGAGGACTTCGACTCTCCTGTACCTCTCATCGCCGACATGTCGTCCGACATCATGAGCCGTCCGGTGGACGTCTCCAAATATGCGATGATCTACGGCGGTGCTCAGAAGAATGTAGGCCCTGCCGGTGTGGTATTCGCTATCATCCGCAAGGATGCGCTCGGGAAAGTCTCGAGATACATCCCTACCATGCTGGACTACAGGACACATATTGACAAGGAGTCCATGTTCAACACTCCTCCTGTATTCTCCATCTTCGTGATGAACGAGACCCTCAAATGGCTGAAGGGCATCGGCGGAGTCGAGGCCATCAACAAGCTTGACACCGAGAAGGCAAGAATACTCTACGACGAGATTGACCGCAACAGCATCTTCACCGGCACCGCAGCCAGGGAGGACAGGTCCATAATGAACGTATGTTTCGTGATGGCTCCTGGCTATGAGTCTCTCCAGGACGAATTCCTTTCATTCGCCAAAGGCCGCGGCATGGTTGGTATCAAGGGTCACCGTTCAGTGGGCGGATTCCGCGCATCCATCTACAACGCAAGCACCGTGGATGACGTGAACGCTCTCGTCGCATGTATGCGTGAATTCGAGTCAATGAAAAAATAACACGTTGATATGAAAGTACTTATCGCTACACAGAAGCCTTTTGCCGCAGCTGCCGTGAAAGGTATCAGGGAAATATTGGAGAACGCCGGCAACGAGGTCGTGCTCCTCGAAAAATATCCTGGAGAGGATGAACTTGTGGCCGCCGTTGCAGATGCAGAGGCCATGATCGTGCGCTCCGACAAGGTGACGGCAAGAGTGCTGGATGCCGCTCCGAAGCTGAAGATTGTAGTTCGCGCCGGAGCCGGATTCGACAATGTGGACCTCGCTGCAGCCACCGCTCACGGAGTTGTCGTGGAGAATACTCCGGGACAGAATTCCAATGCGGTTGCAGAACTTGCCATTGCAATGATGATTTTCATGTGCAGGAACCAGTTCACCCCTGCCACCGGATCCGAGATCCAGGGAAAGCGTATCGGTATCCAGGCCTTCGGCAATGTCGGACGTCTCGTCGGCAAGAAGGCTGAGGCCCTCGGCCTGAAGGTCCTCGCAGTGGATCCGTTCATCCCGGCAGAGAAGATCGCCGAGGCAGGTGCGCAGCCGGTAGGCAGCGTGGCCGAGCTCTATGCTTCGTCAGATTTCGTTTCAGTGCATATCCCTGCCACTCCGGAAACCATCGGTTCAATCGGTTATGACCTGATTACCAGTATGCCGAAGGGCGCTGTGCTCGTAAATACCGCCCGCAAGGAGGTGATCGACGAGGCAGGTCTGGAGAAAGCCCTCGAGGACAGGCCTGACATCAAGTATGTGACTGACGTGGCTCCGGACAATTATGCCGCCCTCCAGGAGAAATTCGGCCTCAGGGTCTTCGCCACGCCTAAGAAAATGGGCGCCCAGACATCGGAGGCCAATGTGAATGCTGGACTTGCCGCAGCACGCCAGATCGTGGCATTCTTCACCGAGGGATGCACCCGTTTCCAGGTCAATAGATAATATTCACCCGATAACAGACAATCCAATATGGTAAGAGTCAAACCGTTCGCAGCTATCAGACCTCCGAAGGACATCGTGACGGAGGTGGCTGCTCCGCCTTACGACGTGCTCAATTCGGAGGAGGCGCTAAGACAGGCAGGGGAGAAGTCCCTTCTTCATATCACCAAGCCGGAGATTGATTTTGACCCGATTCTCCCGGACCATGACCAGCGTGTTTATGACCGTGCCGTGAAGAATTTCGCAGACTGGCAGGCCAGGGGATGGCTTGTGCAGGATGAGAAGCCTTGCTACTATATTTATTCTCAGTCAGTTCTTTCCGGTGAGCAGCGTACTCAGTACGGAATCGTGCTCTGCGCCCATACAGACGACTATGCAGAGGGCAAGATCAAGAAGCACGAACTTACCCGCAAGGACAAGGAGGATGACAGGATGATTCACGTCCGCATCCAGAATGCCAATATCGAACCGGTGTTCTTTGCATTCAAGGAGAATGCAAGGCTTTCCGGGATTGTGTCCGGCATCGTGGCCGCGGAGGAGCCTGTCTATTCTTTCGTGGACGAGAACAATTTCGGTCACAAGCTCTGGGTTGTCTCGGATGATGCTGTCATCGAGGCCATTACAAAGGAGTTCACGGAGCATGTGGATGCCTTCTATGTGGCTGACGGACATCATCGTACAGCAGCTGCAGCCCGTGTAGGCGCAGAGAAGAGAGCCCAGAATCCGAATCATACCGGCAACGAGGAATACAATTATTTCATGGCTGTATGCTTCCCGGAGAACGAGCTGAAGATAATGGATTACAACCGCGTGGTCAAGGATCTCAACGGGCTTTCCGAAGAGGAGTTCCTGAAGGTCCTTGATGAGGACTTCGAGGTGAAGCCTTATGAGGGTGAGGGACCTTACCGCCCTGACCATCTGCACAATTTCTCCATGTACCTCGGAGGACGCTGGTATTCTCTCGAGACCCGTGAGGGAAGGTACGACGACACTGACCCTATCGGCGTTCTCGACGTGACCGTTCTCTCGAATCTTGTGCTTGACAAGATATTGGGAATCAAGGATCTGCGTACAGACAAGAGGATTGATTTCGTAGGCGGGATCCGTGGACTCGGGGAGCTCTCGAGGCGAGTTGATAGCGGCGAGATGAAAGTGGCCTTCGCCCTTTATCCCGTTTCCATGAAGCAGCTTACCGACATTGCCGACAGCGGGGAGATAATGCCTCCGAAGACGACCTGGTTCGAGCCTAAGCTCCGTTCAGGCCTCGCCATCCACAAACTGGCATAAACCGGGCATGGGGCATATGCCCGCTCCGGTTTATATGAAATCAGCCAAAATGCGATTTTAAATGCATTTTGGCTGATTTAATTTTGTGTCATATCGTCGGGCGTCCTTCTGTCATTTCGAACGGGCGCAGCGCGTGGAGAAATCTCAGAACGGCAGATCGTCCTCCGGTATGTCCTCTATCGAATGAGGCGGAACCTGCTGGGGTCCGGCCCCGTATGAAGGAGCAAATCCGGCCGGAACATCCTGATATCCGGAGGCAGGAGCGGTTCCTGCCGTATTCTGGCCGTAAGCCGGCGCTCCGTATCCGGAGGCAGGAGCCTGTGCACCGGCAGGAGAAATCCTCCACGCACGGAGATCAGTGTACCACTTGCCGTTGAACTCCCGGCTCGACACGTTGAACGCCACCTTGATCTGGTCGCCCGGCTGATATTTCTCCAGGTCCTTCACCTTGTCGGCGCCCCATACACTGAAACAAGCCTTTGAAGGGAAATTCCCTTCCTGGAACTCGATTACGAATTCCTGCTTGGCCCAGTCTCCGCGTGCTGACTTGCCGGACTGGATGCCCAATTTCTGGATGAGTCTACCTTCGATTTCCATGTCTGGGAAAATTATTCTGCCTGGCCCTCTTCCTCTACTGGAGCAAGCTTGTTCACCTTCACGATGTCGAGGTCGAAGATAAGAGTGCTGTTAGGCTCGATGCCCCTGTTGCCGTTCTCGCCGTATGCGAGCTCTGCAGGGATGAAAAGCCTCATTGCACCGCCTTCGCCGATCAGCTGGAGACCCTCTGTCCATCCTTTGATAACGCGGTTGAGAAGCATGCGCACTCCGTCCGGAGTCTTAGGAGACTCGTCAAATACGGTTCCGTCGAGGAGAGTTCCCTTGTAATGTACATATACTGTGTCGGCAGGACCCGGCTTCACGTCGTTTCCGGCATTGCGGATGATGTACTGGAGGCCGCTTGCAGTGGTCTGTACGCTGTCCTTTTTGGCATTCTCTGCGAGGAACTTGATTTCCTTCTGCTTGTTGACAGCCATTGTGTAGTCACGCCTCTTGGCGAGGTAGCTGTTGAAAGTCTCGTTGATGGCCTCAGGGTTGATCTTGAACTGCTTTGCGTAGTTGCTGTCGCTGTAGTTGCCCTTTGCCTGGAGGAAGTCGATGATACCCTTCTTTATGAGAGCATAGTTCAGGTCTTCTCCGAAATTGTAACCTTTGATGAATGATCCGAAGTTGACACCGATGAGGTAGCTTACGGAGTCAATCTCGCTTCTTCTCGGAGCGAAAGTCTTGGGATCTACCGGTTTTACGACTGAAGTTGAGTCAGCGCCGTTTGCTGTAGCTTTTGAACTGCCGTTTGAAGAGCAGGATGCTGCGGTGATGAAAACAAGTGCCGCAGCGAGAATTTTGATGGTTTTCATTGTTATTTGTTTAAATATATATTTCAATTTTTTCAGACCGCAAATATCGCAATTTTATTTCACATTTCCTTGGTTTTCCTTCCGGCTTTGAATGTTTCTCCACAAAAATTTTGAAGTAATGATAATTTTTCGTTAAATTTGATTGATTGACACTCTACCTACTCGGGCTTATGGATATAGATACGTCACAAATTCATTCCAAGCTGAAGGAATTCTTCGGCTTCGGGACGTTCAAGGGCAACCAGGAAGAAATAATCGTGAACCTGCTTCGCGGTCGTGATTCATTTGTCATAATGCCTACGGGAGGAGGCAAGTCTCTCTGCTACCAGCTCCCGGCCCTTCTCCTGCCGGGAACCGCCATCGTGGTATCGCCGCTGATTGCGCTGATGAAAAACCAGGTTGACGCCATCAGGGGTTTCGTGTCCGGAAACGAGGGCATAGCCCACTTCCTGAACTCATCCCTGAACAAGGCACAGATAGCCGAGGTGCGGGAGGACCTGCAGTCAGGTGTCACCAAACTTCTCTACGTGGCTCCGGAAAGTCTCACCAAAGAGGACAACGTTGCCATTCTCAGGGACATACATATCTCTTTCTATGCAGTGGACGAGGCTCATTGCATCTCCGACTGGGGACACGATTTCCGTCCTGAATACAGGCGTATCCGGCCAATCATCGACGAGATAGGCAGGGCTCCGATCATAGCCCTTACTGCCACTGCCACCCCGAAGGTGCAGAACGATATCGTGAAAAATCTCGGTATTCCGGATGCCACGGTCTTCAAGTCCTCGTTCAACAGGCCGAATCTCTATTACGAAGTCCGGGACAAGGTGGAGCCGGAGAAGGACATCATCAAATATATAAAGCAGAATCCGGGCAAGGCCGGCATCATCTATTGTCTCAGCAGAAAGAAGGTCGAGGAGCTTGCCAATATACTGATAATCAACGGTATCAAGGCTGTTCCGTATCACGCTGGACTGGATGCCAGGGTCCGTGCCGAGAACCAGGACCGTTTCCTGATGGAGGACGTGGACGTGATCGTGGCCACCATTGCCTTCGGAATGGGAATCGACAAGCCCGACGTCCGTTTCGTGATACATTATGACATGCCGAGGAGCCTCGAGGGATATTATCAGGAGACTGGCCGCGCCGGAAGGGACGGAAGCGAGGGAGTCTGCATCACGTATTACAGCTACAAGGACATCTGCAAGCTCGAAAAGTTTCTTCAGGGCAAGCCGGTATCCGAGCAGGAAATCGGACGCCAGCTTCTCCTGGAGACCGTATCCTATGCTGAATCGGCGGAATGCCGCAGGAAGCTCCTTCTCGGGTATTTCGGCGAGGATTATCCGCAGGACAATTGCGGAGCCTGCGACAACTGCCTGAATCCCAAGCCTCGTTTCGATGCCCGCAATGACATGAAACTCGCGATTGACCTCGTGGCATCCCTGCCGGAACATTTCAAGGTGGAACATCTCGCCAATGTGCTCGCCGGCATCACCACGGCTATGGTCAAGTCCTACAGGCACGACAAGTCACCGTTCTTCGGGAAAGGTTCGGAGCACAATGCCAAGTACTGGGAAATGATTATCCATCAGGGACTTATCCTGCATCTGCTGAGCCGCAACATAGAATCTTACGGACTCGTTTCCAATACCGCGGAGGGCCTCAGGTTTTCGGAGCATCCTCATGAACTGATGCTTGCCGGCTACAGGAATTTCTCCGAAGGGACTGACGACGATGACGAGGATTCCGGACCTGGTTCCCCTGCCAAGGGAGGATCCGGGGGCGACCCTGTTCTTCTGGCAATGCTGAAGGACCTGCGGAAAGACCTTTCTAGGAAACTCAAGCTCCAGCCCTGGGTGATTTTCAGCGACACGTCGCTCGAAGATATGTCCATAATGTATCCGGAGACCCTCGACGAACTGAAAACCTGCCAGGGAGTCGGGGAGGGCAAGGCCCGCAAATACGGCAAACCGTTCATGGACCTCATCAGCAAGTATGTGGAGGAGAATGAGATAGACCGTCCTGACGATTTTCTCGTGAAGTCGATGCCGAACAAGTCTTCGGAGAAGATTTACATCATCCAGAGCATTGACCGGAGGATGGACCTCGAGGATATAGCAGAGGCCAAGGGAATGGATATGGACGAGTTCATGAGCGCGGTCGAGAACATCGTCGAGTCCGGCACCCGGCTGGACCTGAACTACTACATTGACCAGAACATGGATTCAGATGTGGTTGACGAGATATACGATTATTTCAGGAACGATGCCGAGTCCGATTCTCTCGAGGATGCATTGAACGAACTCGGCGGGGACTATGAGGAAATGGAAATCCGTCTCGTCCGCATCAAGTTCCTTTCGGAGGTGGCGAATTGACAGATTTCTCCATTCGCTTCACTCTCAAATCCTGCACATCACCGGCTTGCGCTTCTCGAAGTGTACGCCGTACCTGTACCCGCAACTCTTCACGAACTCAGCCATCCTTGCGAAATTGAACCCAACCTGTCCGGCGTCGTGCGAATCCGACCCGAAACTCACCATCTCGCCGCCCAATTCACGGAACCGTTTCAGTATATCCCTGTCCGGCTCCGGGACCCTGCCCGAATATGACTGATAAGTCTTCGTATTGATTTCCAATGCCTTGCCATTCTCTGCAAGATACCTGAGAATCTCGTCCATCACATCCGGGAAATCCTTCAGCCTGATGCTGCATTCCGGATACGGGGCATATCTGGCCACATAGTCGTAATGCCCCATTATATCGAACCCGTCCCCGAGCCATGCCATCTCCTCGTACAGGGTCTCGAGATAATGCCCGTAGGCCGTCTTCCAGTCCTTTCCCTCATAGTATCCGCCCCAGAACGGGTCCGTTCCGTCGAGATAATGCACTGATGCTATCACCTCGTCGAAACTGTATTTCACAAGCTGTGCAGAGATTTTCTCCCTTTCGCTCTTCTGCAGGCCGATTTCTATACCCTTGAATATCCTGAATCCGGGAAACTCATCCGACAGGATGCCGCGCACCCTGTCAATCTCCCGGTCCCTGGGCTCTACATCGAACACCTCGGGCACACATTCCTCGTGCTCCGCCTTCATCGGTGGCACGAAGAAGTCGCAATGGTCCGTGAAACAGATTCCCTCCAGGCCCTTTCCGGCAGCGCTTCTTGCGGTCGCCTCCACGCTCGTCCGGCCTCCGTCGAAGGAGAACTGGCAATGATTGTGATTGTCGTACATCGTGCCGCTAACTCAGCCCGTCAATATGTCCGTCCACCACGTCAATCCTCAAGGCCTGGGGCGATTTAGGCAAACCCGGCATCCTGATGATGTCCCCGGCGATGGCCACTATGAGCTCCGCTCCGGCATTGATGACGATATCCTTGATGTCGAAAGTGAACCCGTCCGGAGCACCGTACCGCTTCGGGTCCTGCGAGAATGAATACTGGGTCTTGGCTATGCAGACAGGGAATCCGGCATATTCCGTATCCTCGATTTTGGCAAGCATTTTACGGGCCTCAGGACTGAACTCCACGTCAGAAGCACGGTAAATCTCCCTGGCCACCTTGCGGATCTTCTCCTCGATGCTGTCCCCGTCAGGATAAATGAACTCGAGCGGCCTTGAAGGAGCCTCCTCTATGGTCTTGACCACCAGCTCTGCAAGTTCCACGGCTCCCTCTCCGCCTCTCATGAAGGCGTCGTTCAATGCGAACGGAACCCCGAGGGCTGCGCAATGCTCCCTGACCATCTCTATTTCATTGTCCCGGTCATCCCCGTATTTGTTGAAGCATACCAGCACGGTCTGTCCGAACTTCCGGAGATTCTCTATATGCCTGTCGAGATTTGCAAATCCCTTCCTGACGCCTTCCTCCGAAGCCTCGGCAATCTTGTCTGCAGGCACGTCCCCATGCATCTTCAGGCCTCTCAGGGTGGCCACAAGCACTGTCAAAGACGGATTCAGCCCGCTCTTGCGGCACTTGATGTCGAAGAATTTCTCCGCGCCGAGATCCGCACCGAAGCCCGCTTCGGTAATCGTGTAATCCCCGTATGTCATCGCCATCTTTGTGGCTATTATGGAATTGCATCCGTGGGCAATGTTCGCGAAAGGACCTCCGTGAATGAAAGCCGGAGTACCTTCAGTCGTCTGCACCAGGTTCGGGTTCATTGCATCGAGCAGCAGTGCCGTGATGGCTCCGGCCACTCCCATGTCCTTGACCCTGAACGGCTTGTTGTCAAGAGTATATCCGAGCAGGATGTTCTCCACACGCCTTCTCAGGTCCTCCACGTCTTTGGAGAGGCAGAGGATGGCCATGATTTCGGATGCAGGAGTGATGTCGAATCCGGATTCCTGCACGAGCCCGTTCGTGTGCGGCCCGAGTCCTGTGACGATATGCCTGAGCGAACGGTCGTTGACATCCATCACCCTCTTCCATAGAATCTGCTTCAGGCCGAAGCCTTCAGCCTGATGCTGATACAGATAATTGTCGAGCAATGCTGAAATCATATTGTTGGCCGACGTCACGGCGTGGAAGTCTCCCGTGAAATGCAGATTGATCTTCTCCATCGGAAGAATCTGTGCATATCCGCCTCCTGCAGCTCCTCCTTTCATCCCGAAGCACGGTCCGAGAGAAGGCTCCCTGAGCGCAGCCACGGCTTTCTTCCCGATTTTGGAAAGTCCCAGCGCCAGGCCCACCGACACTGTCGTCTTGCCGATACCGGCCTTGGTAGGAGTGATGGCAGTCACAAGAATCAAATTGCTTTTCCTGACCTTCTCCCCGTCGATAAGCGAGAGAGGCACTTTGGCCATGTGCTTTCCGTAAGGCTCCAGGGATTCCTGCGGGATGCCGAGGTTGTCTGCGATTTTCGTGATTGGACGAAGCTCAATGCTTCTTGCGATTTCGATGTCGGACTTCATAGTATCATGTTTTATTCGGATTCGCGAAGATACTACAAAATTTCCAAATTATTCTACTTTCTGATGCCCCGGGAAAACTCTTGAACGCGTAATTAAATGATTTTATGATAACTTTGCAAAAACGACTTTCCGATATGTCTGGCAGAACGAATACAGACCGGGCTCTTTTGCCGACAATACGATAGTTGTACAATGAAACCAGGTATTATCATGGCAAATGAATAATGAATTATGGCACAGGAAATTGAAAGGAAATTTCTGGTAGCCGGGGACTTCAAGCAGGCTGCCGGGAATGCTGTCCGCATCACGCAGGGATATCTAAGCTCAGTTCCTGAGCGCATAGTGCGCGTAAGGGTGAAAGGCGAGAAAGGTTTCATCACAGTCAAAGGTATCGGCAACGACACTGGAGCCAGCCGCTTCGAATGGGAGAAGGAAATCCCTGTAGAAGATGTTAAGGAACTCCTGAAGATATGCGAGCCGGGAGTCATTGACAAGACCAGATATCTCGTTGACTGTGGTGCCCACACCTTCGAGGTGGATGAGTTCTACGGTGATAATGAAGGACTTGTAGTAGCAGAGGTCGAGCTCTCTGACGAGAATGAGGAATTCTCCCGTCCTGAGTGGCTCGGTGAGGAAGTTACCGGTGACAAGAAGTACTACAACTCCATGTTGATGAAGAACCCTTACAAGAACTGGAAGTAACACTCCCTGAAATTGTTATTTTCACGGGCAAAATGTCTTGATTATGAGAAGATTTCCATTTTTGTTCCTGGCCCTGGCGGCCTCTCTCGGTCTCTCGGCATCTGAAAAAAACGGTTCGTCCGTACTCTGGTACGACGCGCCGGCCACGAAATTCACCGAGGCATTCGTAATGGGAAACGGCACTATGGGAGCGACCATATACGGTTCCCCTTTCAACGAGCGTATCAGCTTGAATGATATAACATTATGGTCCGGGGAACCTTATGATCCGGACCTTGACACCCTCGCTGCCAACAGCAACCGCTACATGCCGATGGGCAATATCCGCATGGACTTCATCCTGCCCGGCAGCGAAGGCGGCTCCCTGCCAGGAGTCACCGCTTATCGCCGCGAACTCGACATCTCGGAAGGTATTGCCAGAGTCAGTTACACCGCAGGCGGAGTCCACTTCAGCCGCGAAATGTTCGTTTCCCATCCTGATGGCGTGATGGTCATGCGCATCGGGACCGGAACGTCCCGAAGCCTATCCTTCGACATTACCTTCGACTCCAAACTTCCGGTGGAACTCTCCGCGTCCGGGGCCACTCTTTCCGCCGCCGGATACGCCCCGTATGACAAGGACTTCCACTATGACCCGGCCCGCGGCATCCATTTCGCCGCATCCGTCACTGTACGCAACACTGACGGCTCCCTCTCGGCCTCTTCTGGCAGGATCTCTCTCCGGAACGCCACCTCGGCGGAGATAATTATCGGAGAGTCAACCAGTTTCAACGGTTTCGACCATGACCCTGCCAGGCAGGGCCGTGACTACCTTGGAGACCTCTCCACGAAGATGGAAAAAGCCCGTACCATACCTTATAATATATTGAGGGACAGGCATGTGTCGGATTTCTCAGCCTTGTCGGGACGCGTTTCCTTGGATTTGGGCGGGAATCCTGAGGCCTCAAGCCTCCCTGTGGACAAACGTCTCCTTGCCTACACCCGTGGAGCCTCCGACCCGGGCCTTGAAGCCCTCTATTTCCAGTTCGGACGCTATCTGATGATATCGGCATCCCGCACTGCAGGCGTACCGATGAATCTCCAGGGCCTCTGGAATGAGGAATAT
>SFNZ01000070.1 GCA_004552615.1 Bacteroidales bacterium
AGCGAGGAGCAGGTGCTCAGCGACTCCGAAACGAAGCTCGTTGCCGGAGCCGCCGTCACCAGTGAACGCTGTGCGCTGGGCCTGCGGGTGATCGCCGCGGGCAAGGACTACAAGGAGCTTGAGCCGATTATCCAGGCGGGTCTCGAGTACAAGAAGATGGTGGAGGAGCTTGCTTCTGCCAAGGATATCATGGCCAATGAGAAGGATGAGGATCTGCGCGAGATGGCTCGTGAGGAGATTGCCGAGATAGAGCCGAAGATTCCGGAAATGGAGCAGAATATCAAGTTGTTGCTGATTCCTTCCGATCCTGATGACGGTAAGAATGCGATGGTGGAGATCCGTGGAGGTACTGGTGGTGACGAGGCGGCGATTTTCGCAGGTGACTTGTTCAGGATGTATTCGAAATATGCCGAGAGCAAGGGCTGGAAACTTGAGGTTTCGGACCAGGCTCCGGGTACTTCGGGAGGCTACAAGCAGATTGTGTTCAAGTTGTCGTCCAATACTGACGGGGTTTACGGGACTATGAAGTATGAGTCCGGAGTGCATCGCGTGCAGCGTGTGCCGCAGACGGAGACTCAGGGCAGAATCCAGACCTCTGCTGCTTCTGTAGCGGTGTTCCCGGAGGCGGACGAGTTCGATATTGACTTGGATATGAATGATATACGCAAGGATACGTTCTGCTCTTCAGGTCCTGGCGGACAGGGCGTGAACACGACGTATTCTGCGGTGCGCCTGACGCATATCCCTTCGGGTATCGTGGTCCAGTGCCAGGAGGAGAGGTCCCAGCTGAAGAATCTGGACAGGGCGCTGGAGGAGTTGCGTACTCGTCTTTACAATATGGAGCATCAGAAGTATCTTGACGGTATTGCTGCGAAGCGCAAGACAATGGTGTCGACTGGTGACCGTTCCGCGAAGATCAGGACGTACAATTATCCGCAGTCTCGTGTGACGGATCATCGTATCAACTGGTCGATGTATAATCTTCCGGTTTTTATGGACGGTGACATCCAGGAGTGCATTGACCAACTGCAGATCGCCGAGAACGCCGAGCGCCTGAAGGAAGCGGGGGAATAGTCCTACTGAGAGAATCAGTTCTGTGGAGGTGGCAAAGGCTCATTTCGGAGGACTTGCCGCCCTCGGCACTAGAGGGAGGGGCCCAAGCTCAGCTTGGGAGGGCCTGGTCCGGAGAAATGAGCTTTGCCACCTCAGCAATACAAACTGCCCAAGCGCAAGCTTGGGAGGGATGAGCGAAGCGAACCTCCACAGTTGCCACTATAACCCGGCGACGTAGAATACGAATTACAGTGTGCTTGTTAACCACTTAAAAAACAAGAAAATGAAAAGCAAAGTATCAGTAACCTTCATGCTGATGTCCATACTCTTCACAGTATGTCTCATCGCATCAAACCTTTTCGCGACAAAAGTATTCGCATTGGGAAACATCACCCTTCCCGGCGCCGTCGTGATATTCCCGTTATCCTACATTCTCAACGACTGCTTCACCGAAGTCTGGGGATACAGAAAAGCCCGTCTCGTGATATGGACAGCATTCGCGATGAACTTCTTCGTCGCCGTTGCCGGACAGCTGGTAGCATTGCTCCCCGGAGCATCCTTCTGGGACGGAGCGGAACATTTCAACTACGTCTTCACCATGGCCCCGAGAGTAGCCTTCGCCTCTCTCCTTGCATTCCTTGCAGGCTCTACATTGAACTCCTTCGTGATCAGCAAGATGAAGATTGCATCGAAAGGCAGGGCCTTCTCAGTCAGGGCAATTGTATCATCCATCGCGGGCGAACTCCTTGACTCCCTGATATTCATGCCGATAGTCTTCTGGGGTACTCCGTTCAGGGCTCTCGCCTGGATGATGCTCGCACAGGTAACGTTCAAGGTATGCTATGAGATTGTCATCCTCCCTGTGACCGCAGCTGTCGTCAAAGCCCTCAAACGTTATGAGGGAGTGGATGAATACGATGAGAATATATCATATAATCCGTTCAGAATCACCGATTTATAATAATTGTACGAATTCCCGCCGGTCATGGCACACTGCCGGCGGAAAATAATTTTTCATGAATATGTCAGAAGGAAGAGAACTTGAGGGACTCCAGTCCCTTGGAAATAAGACCGAATACAAGATGGATTATGCTCCGGAAGTGCTGGAAACTTTTGAGAACAAACATCCCGACAATGACTATTGGGTGCGTTTCAATTGCCCGGAGTTCACCAGTCTTTGCCCTATTACCGGGCAGCCCGATTTCGCCGAGATACGCATCAGCTATGTCCCGGACCGCAGGATGGTCGAGAGCAAGAGCCTGAAACTCTATCTTTTCAGTTTCAGGAACCACGGCGATTTCCACGAAGACTGCGTGAACAAAATCATGAAGGACCTGATCAGCCTGATGGACCCGAAATACATCGAGGTCACCGGTCTCTTCACCCCTCGCGGTGGCATTTCCATATACCCTTACGCCAACTATGGCCGCCCCGGCACCAAATGGGAGCGCCTCGCCGAGCAGCGTTTCGCCACGCATGAATAACCTGTCAAGCCCTTTCAGGTCGTTAGCATGCGGCTTCTCTCAGCACACTATCCACTTCTCTATCCGCCGCAGCGAAGAACTGAAGTTGGCCCCGACCTTGATGACGGTGCGGCCGTCGGCCTGCCAAGGAAGGGCGTAACCCTTGTCGTCAATCTGCTTGATGGCCTCTTCGGCTGAGCCGTCGTACTTGAGCTCCATTATGTAGATGTATTTGTCCGTCTTCAGGAGCAGGTCAATGCGGCCGTTGCTGGTCTGGTGCTCGGCCTCGATATACAGGCCGCAGAGGCTGGTCACGATGAAGACAACGTTCTGGAACCAGTTCTCGGTGTCCTTGGCAATCTGGTCAGACTTTGCACCTGCGAAGAAGGACTGGAGGCGCTGCATGAAGCCATCCGCATTGCCGGATTTGATGTCTGCCACGAATTTGCTGATTTCGAATGCGGATGAGGTATTACGCTTTGCCGTATAGAATGGCAGGAGGAATTTCAGGAATCCGTTCTCGACCTCCCGGTTCGGGAAACCGAGCTTGTAGAGTCCGAATTCGCTATCATAATCCTGAATCGTAAGATACCCGCTCTGATAGATGACAGGAATAGGATTGTCGTCATTGAAGATGCTCCCGAGTGTATCGGCATCAGCCTCCATACTGGACATCTGTTCCAGATTGAAGTCAGCTTTCTGGAGAAGTTCGACGAGGAATGTCGGTGTGCCGGTCTCGAACCAGTAGCTGCCGTATCGCTGCTTTGAAAGAGTGTTCAGGATACTGAACGGATTGTTCATCCCCGGGGTATCATAGGTGAAATGATATCCGTCATAGTCAAGTCTCAACTGTTCGCAGGCCTGCTTGAATGTCTTGCCGTTTGCACGGGCGAGACCGTTTATTTCATCGTCAAAATATTGATGCAGGTCGGCTTCGGAGATTCCGCAGAGGTCATAGTAGCGGTGGTCCATCGAAATGTCGTTGAGATTGTTCAGGTCGCTGAACACGCTGACTTTCCCGAACTTGGTGACGCCTGTCAGCAGGGCGAACTTGATGCAGGAGTCCATGCTCTTCAATGCCCCGTAGAAACCCTTCAAGGTGCTGCGGTACTCCTGCAGGAGCGCCTCATCTCCAATGGCCTGGAGCATCGGTTTGTCATATTCGTCGACGAGAATGACTACGTTGCGACCGGTCTTTTCCTTGGCGCGGCGGATGACCCTCTCGAATCTCATCGGGAGGCTCAGGTTCGACCCGCAGCAGCTATATTTCTCCTCCCAAAATCTCAATACTTCAGAGATTTTATTATAAAGGACCTCTGGAGTATCGTATTTTTCAGTATTCAGGTCCAGATGCAGAACCGGATACTCCACCCAGTCTTTCTCCAGTTCCGCCACAGCCAGCCCCTCGAACAATTCTTTCCTGCCGAGGAAATACGCCTACAATGTACTGATAAGCAGGCTTTTGCCGAAACGACGCGGCCTCGAAAGGAAATAGTACTTCCCTTCTTTCACCATCTTGTACATCAGTCCGGTCTTGTCTACATAGACATATCCGTTCTCCCTGATTTCAGAAAAACTCTGTATTCCAATCGGATAAAGCATAATTCCTCCTTTCTTGCCGATAATGCAAATCTACATAAAAGTATTCAATTTGTCGTAAATCAAATCTCCAACTATCAGTGCAGGATATGTTAAAACAGCCTATATTATAAAAATGCCTGGCTGATTTTCTCAGTCAGGCATTTTGTAAAGGTCGGCAGTCTGGATGTGACGGCCGTATGGGTTACTCTTTCGGGATGAGGGCGAAGGTGAGTTCGCCTTTGCAGCAGAGCTTTCCACCTACTTCGAGCTTCGCGGCGCAGAAATAGAGGGGGCCGCGCTTTTCGATGAGCCTGGCGGTAATCTCGCAGACATCACCCGGCTTCACCGGATTCTTGAAGCGGACCTTGTCGATTCCGGCGTAGAGGGTGAGATGGCCCGGGATATCCTCTTTGACCATGATGGCGCAGCTCTGGGCCATGATCTCGCACTGGATCACGCCAGGAACGATAGGATTGCCAGGGAAATGTCCCCGGGTGAAGAATTCGTCTTCCTTGATGGTGTACTTGCAATGCGCAAGTCCGTTTTCGTCAATCTCGGCCTCGTCGACGAGGAGCATAGGCTCCCTGTGAGGCAGAAATTGTTTGATTTCTTCTTTGTCCATTTTATACAGGTTTTAGTACAGTCGGTCATTATTCTTCGTATTTTCTGAAGGCCACGCATGCATCGTGTCCGCCGAAACCGAGAGAATCCGAGATGCCGAGATTGATGTCGGACTTCACGGCCTTGTTCGGCGTGTAGTCCAGATCGCACTCAGGATCAGGAGTGTCGAGATTGATGGTCGGAGGAACGATGCCGTTCTTCAGGGCAAGGATGGTCGCGATGGCCTCGGCAGCACCGGCAGCACCGAGCATGTGGCCTGTCATCGACTTGATGGAGTTGATGTGGGCCTTGTATGCGAAGTCACCGAGGGCAATCTTGTAAGCCAGGGTCTCGGCTGCATCATTCAGCTTCGTTCCAGTACCGTGGGCGTTGATATAGAGATTGTCCTTCTCCTTGTCGAATCCGGCCTCCTCGAGAGCAAGCTCGATACACTTGGCCTGAGTCGTTCCGTCCGGCCTCGGGGCCGTCGAATGATATGCGTCGCAGGTATTGCCGTAGCCGACCATCTCGGCGTAAATCTTCGCTCCGCGGGCCTTTGCATGCTCATATTCCTCAAGGACAATGATGCCTGCACCGTCTCCCATCACGAACCCGCCCCTGTTTGCATTGAACGGAAGCGAAGCGTATTTTGGATCCTCGGCGCGCGAGAGGGCCTTTGCATTGGCGAAGCCTGCGATTCCGAGAGGAATTGTCGCATTCTCGCATCCTCCGGCGATGATAGCGTCGGCATATCCGTGCTTGATGGCCCTGAAAGCCTCTCCTATATTGTTTGTGGAGGTCGCGCATGCAGTCACTACGTCAATGGTAGGGCCGTTCGCATGATGCCTGATGGCGATATGGCCGGCTGCAATGTTGGAAATCATGGTAGGGATGAAGAGCGGAGAAACCCACTGTCCTGAAGGGTCCTCTATCATCTTGGCGGTCTCCCTGTACTGAATCTCGAAGCCACCGATGCCGGAGCCTACATAGACACCGAGCCTGAACGGGTCGATATTCTGGTCCTCGCCTTCAGTCTTCAGCCCGGACTGCTGCATTGCCTGCCAGGCCGCTGCAACTCCGTACTGGGTGAACAAATCCTGTTTCCTGCTGAAAGGCTTGTCGATGCCGTACTCCTCAGGCTTGAAGTTCTTCACTTGGCCTGCGATTTTCACCGGAAGCTTGTCGGTAGGGAAAGTGTCGATATAATCGATACCGCATACACCGTTCACAAGGCTGTTCCAGTATGTCTCGATATCATTTCCGATTGGGGAGATGATACCCATTCCTGTTACTACTACTCTTTTTGCCATTATTTTTTCAGATTAAATTACAAGTGCCGGAAACTCAAGCGAGAAGCGCAGGTGCATTTCTCAGGAGTTTCTCGGCTCCTTCCATTATGTCTTTCACTATTGCCTCCGCAGGCTCGGTCTTGGTGACCATTCCGGCCACCTCACCGGCAAGGAAGCTGCCCATGCTGTTGTCGCCGTCGAATACTGCTTTGCGGAGAGAACCCTTGCCGAACTCCAGCACTTCCTCCTTGGACACTGCAGGGTCGTATTCCATCTTGAAGAATTTCTTCGCGAACGGATTCTTGAGGCAGCGAACTGCATCGCCGAATGATTTTCCGGTGACCATCGTGCTCACGTCGGAAGCCTTGATGAGCTTTTCCTTGTAATTAGGATGTACGCAGCATTCGTCAGCCACGAGGAACCTCGTTCCTACCTGGACTCCCACAGCACCGAACATGAATGCGGCAGCTGCTCCTCTTCCGTCGAAAATCCCTCCGGCTGCGAGTACCGGGATGTCGAGTGCGTCAATGATCTGTGGCACGAGAGCCATCGTATGGTTGTCTCCCACGTGCCCGCCTGATTCTGCGCCTTCAGCAACTACGGCGGTAGCGCCGAGTTCCTGCATCTTCAAAGCATATGCCACGGATGCCACTACAGGAATCACCTTGATGCCTGCTGCCTTCCATTTCTCCATGTAGGCGGAAGGGGAGCCTGCTCCGGTTGTGAGAATCTTCACGCCTTCCTCGATGACCATGTCGGCTATCTCGGCTGCGTTAGGTGCGGCAAGCATGATGTTGACTCCGAAAGGTTTGTCTGTAAGTTCCCTGCATTTGCGGATTTCTTCCCTTACGGCTTCAGTGCCGAAGTTGATGGATGAGATAAGGCCCAGTCCACCGGCGTTTGATACGGCGGCGGCAAGCTTTGCATCGGCTATCCAGGCCATTCCTCCCTGGAACAAAGGATATTTTATCCCAAGGATATCACAAATTACACTTTTGATCATAAGATATAGGTTTTATTACAATCTGCAAAGTTACAAAAATTATTTTTTCTACCATTCGAGGACTGCTGCTGCGGACAGGAGTCCGGCCCCGAACGCGCTGAATACCAATATGTCACCGCTCTTGAAGAGCCCTGCCCTGTTGCACTCGTCAAGCAGGATGGCGCAGGATGCGGAAGACGAATTTCCGTGGTCCCTGATGTTTACCGGGAACTTGGAATCAGGCTCGTCGAGGTACTTTTTTATCGCGTCGATGATGCGCAGGTTGGCCTGGTGCACCATATAATAGCTGACATCCGACTTGGTGAGACCTACCTCTTTGAGAAGGGCCTCGACCTCGGTCGTGGATGCGCCCACGGCGAACTTGAATACCTCTTTGCCCCTCATCTGGAGAGGTACGTCGGACTCCTCCTTGGTGACGTACGGGGTAGGCATGAGTGTGCGTTTCTGCCAGATCTTGGAAGAGTCCGGCCTGGCATTCAGCCTGATGCCTTTCAGGTTGTCACCCTTCGTGAATACGGCCGCTCCTGCTCCGTCCCCGAACAGAACGCAGGTGGACCGGTCAGCCCAGTCCGTCATCCTGGTCGGTTCTTCTGCGCTGACTATGAGTACGTTCCTGACTTTCCCGGCGAGGAAATGCGTCTCTGCAATCTCCATCGCATAAATGAAGCCCGGACATGCGCAGTTGATGTCGATGCACGGGCATGTGAGGCCGAGCTTTTCGGCGATTATGCAGCTCAGGCTCGGGGTGATATATTCGTTCACGACATTTGAGCAGATGAAAAAGTCTATCTCCTCAGGCCTGAGCCCGGCCATGTCCAATGCTTTGCGGCAGGCATCGGCTCCAAGATCCTCCACTGTCTCGTTTGTGATAACGTGTCTGCTTTCAATTCCGGTGCGGGGAATTATCCATTCGTCCCCGGTGTCGAGGAATTCTGACAGCATGGCATTTGTCACGACTTTTGATGGAATCGCGCTTCCAGTTCCGATAAGTTTCATTATAGTCCTGTTGGTTCTATTGTTGCATGTTTATAGTTGTACGGGTGCAAATTTATTCCGAATTCCGCCAACTGTGAAATGAATGTGGCGAACCCGGCCGGTTTGGGGCGTCCTTTTGGCGAGATGGCCGGATAAGGGGTGAATTTCGTTGCCCGACACATTATTTTAGCCGGGAAATTGCTATATTTGCTATCGAAAATGTATGGATTATGGCAGACAGATATAAAGTTCCGAGCTATTTCAGGCAGAAGTACCAGCTTGTCGCGACAGTGACATTCACGGCGTTCTTCTCCTTGGTTTTCATGCTTGTCAGCATACCGTTCTCGCACAATGTCTGGTTCGAACTCGGCCCGTCGAAGGCCTTCATGTTCACGGCGGCGTTCTTCATTCTCGGCCTTCTCATCATCATCTTCAGCAAGCGCCTTATGTATTCGACCCGCATGCACGACATGAGCTATCTGCAGTATGTGCTCTGGGATTTCGCGGAGGTCATCGTCATCTGTTTGCTGTATACCTTGTTTTCTCTCAAGGGAGATTCTCTCGGAATCATCGAACTTTCCAACAACTCGTTCATCCGCATTTTCCTGAACGCCTTCATATATTGTTTCGTCTCCCTCATCATCCCTTATATAATAGCCGGGATGTATTTCGCCATCATCGACAAAAACAATACAATCCGCCTGATGAACTACGCAAATGTCGTCTCGGACGAGCCGATTCTGCCGAAGGACGAGCAGAAAATCACCCTCTTCGACAGCAGCGGTGTGCTCAAGCTCTCATTGAGGCTGTCGAGCCTGTATTACATCGAGTCGGATGACAATTATATTATCGTCTGGTATTCGGACAGCAAGGGAGAACTGAAGAAATACATGCTCAGGTGCCGGCTTAAGACTGTCGAGGAGAGTTTCAAGGGCAGCAGCCTCGTGCGCTGCCACCGCAAGTACATTGTCAATATGGACAAGGTGAAAGTGCTCCGTAAGGAGAAGGGCGGATATGAACTTGAGATAGACAATGACCTCATTTCCACGATTCCGGTGACGCCTACCTATGCCGAGAATGTACTCGACAAACGGCTTCGCGTCATTGGCATTATCATGCCACAGGTCGGAGCTGGCGCGCAGTGCCTCATAGTATTCGGCTTTTGAGTTTTCGATTAGCATTTCAAGGCTGATGTACTTGCCGACCGCAAAGCCCGAACGATAGAGAAGTAGTAGCGTTAGGAGACGGCTCATTCTCCCGTTGCCGTCATGGAACGGGTGAACGCACAGAAAGTCGAAGATGAACAGCGGTATCAACAGCAGACTGTCGAATGTCCCCGCGTCAGTTGCGCGACGATAGTTCTCGCACAGAGATTCCATTGCCATTGGCGCCTCGACTGCGCTTGCCGGGCGGAAACGGACGAAAGTCTTTCCGCCGGCGTCTGTTTCTTCGATCACGTTGTCGTTCAGTTTCCAATGTCCACCCGTCCCCTGCGGTTGCTTGGAATAAAGATCTCTGTGAAGCTGCAAGAGGACGTTTGGCGTAACGGAT
>SFNZ01000147.1 GCA_004552615.1 Bacteroidales bacterium
GAAATCACGATTCCTGATCCGCTCTATATTTCTTATGTGCCGAACGAGAGTGTGAATGTGCCTGTGGTAGTCAGGGGCGCGAATGCTTCCACTCAGGTGAAGGCCGATATCATTGAGAGTCATTGGTATGGGGACAAGGGGCATAAGTATGACTATGTGTTCACAGATAATGGCAACGGAATCCTTTCGCTCGAGAAAACCGGCAATAACGCACCGACTCTGACCGGTACGGCTTCCCCTTCACAAGTGCTGGCTGACCGCTGCCTGTACTCAATTCCGGTTTACAGTCGTGGACTTACATTCGGCCCCTTGCTTTCCGGATATAACTATTTCCCTCACGATACCCGTACCGGAAAGATTCGTTTCTCCGTGACCGTTAAAGGTAAGACTTACACCAAGGACGTGAGAATTATTCAAGTGAAGCGTGTGGTCAATCCTGCCGGCGTATGGCGAGAGGCGTCCAGTACCAAGACATTCAATTTCAGGCTGATGGAACTGAACGAGGATGACGACAGCGAGAATGGAGCAGTCCATAGGCAGTTCTTTCCGACTATTTCTGACGGTCCATGGACGGCTCATATTGAGCAGGGCGCGGACTGGGTCCAGATAGCTCCGACCGGAACGAACAATTGGGGTACTTCCGATGTGACAGGTGGCACTGCGTCCGAGGTCCGTTTCGATGTCCGTCCTGCCAGCACCTGCGGTGACGGAACGGTGCGGCACGCTGTGGTCAAGGTGACTTACAACAACAATACTTGTATCCATTATTTCTTTGTTAGCCAGGGGATTGGGGAGATACCGATGGCAGTGGATGTAAATTATGGGGATTATAAAGACAGGTCTGCAACCTCTGTCTATGGGGAAACTCGAGCTGTTCACACCTGCTACTGGATGAACAGGAATATGAAATATTCTGGTGTGCCTTGCGAGAATCCTCTGATGGAAGGAGGAAAGTTCAGGTGGGGAAACTCAGCTCAGTCTTTCAGACCGGAGGACGATTTCAGGGAAGGCAATAGGTTCAATCAAGTTGCATTGAACAATCAACACTATATTTTTCCATCCGGAGAGGCTTCATTCAAGCTTGACCATACCGAGATGCCTGGTGGATTCCGTTACAATGAGAACTCATATACTTCCCGTTTCTATGATAATCTTTGGCCTGCAAAGTATGCCGACTGGACTGCTCTTCAGCAGCATCCTCGTTATTACGGTGTACTATACGGAGAGGAGAGTACGGGAACGGCTACCAATACCACCGATGCTTACACATACATCAATCCGGGTGATGTGAAAGGTATGCAGGGACTTTTTGTATGGGACAGGACAAATGCGAGACATATCTTTTTCCCTATAGGTGCGTCTGGTTATGGACATAGGAAGGGTAGTGATTTGTATAAGACTGATTGGGGCGGTGATGGAAATGTGAAACGGGATGTTCTCAAATATGCTCAGCGAAGTCTGGAAATGCCAACTGCGACTGCTGAGAAACTTCCGATGCTTTATGATCTATGGATGCGCAAGGGAGCAATTTATTGGTATGAGGAGAACGAGTTTTATTCTGTTAATAATGAATTGTTTGCACACGATATCAACTACTACACTTACGACCTAAATACATATGGTGCTAATCCAGTGGAATTGAAAAATATGAATACTGTGTATGATAATAAGGATGCGAGAAAGAGTATTGCCTGCCGCAACGCCCAGTGGTCCGACGCCTGCTACGTCCGCTGCGTCCATTATTAGTCTGTAATATAGCATTTTCCGGATAAAATGCTATATTTGCTCTTCGAAATAAAAACATCTACGATGAATAAGACATTGACATCATTGGTGGCGATGGGACTGTTGTGCTCCTGCGCTACCAATAATTCCAGAACTGCATTGCCGGTGTATCTGGATGAAACGAGGCCGGTGGAAGAGAGAGTCGAGGACGCATTGTCGAGGATGACTCTTGAAGAGAAGGTCAGGATCCTGCACGCTCAGTCCAAGTTCAGCTCAGCAGGTGTTCCGAGGCTCGGAATCCCTGATATCTGGTGTACTGACGGTCCTCACGGAATCCGTCCGGAGGTGCTCTGGGACGAGTGGGAGCAGGCCGGATGGACCAATGATTCGTGTACCGCCTATCCTGCCCTGACCTGTCTTGCCGCGACCTGGGACCGCTCACTTGCAGAGAGTTACGGAATCAGCATCGGTGAGGAGGCGAAATACCGCAGGAAGAATGTCCTTCTCGGCCCGGGCGTGAACATCTACAGGAGCCCGCTCAACGGAAGGAATTTCGAATATATGGGAGAGGACCCGTATCTCGCCGGGAAAATGTCCGCTCAATATGTCAGGGGAGTGCAGTCCAACGGCGTTGC
>SFNZ01000071.1 GCA_004552615.1 Bacteroidales bacterium
GGTAGGGGTGGCAGCGGCGGGGTAGCTTGCTCCCCCGCCGCCATATTGACATGCAAAAAACGCCCGGGCGACTCAGTCGTCCGGGCGAAGTGCATCGATTCTATTATTCAGCCTTGGGGCCGGCGGCAACCAGCGCCTTGCCAGCCTCGTTGCCCTCGTACTTGGCGAAGTTCTTCACGAAGCGGGCGGCCAGATCCTTAGCCTTGGTCTCCCACTCTTCAGCTGTGCTGTAGGTGTCGCGCGGGTCAAGGATGTTGGTGTCAACACCGTTGAGCTCGGTAGGAACACTGAAGTTGAAGTAAGGGATAACCTTGGTAGGAGCCTTGTCGATGGAACCGTCGAGGATGGCGTCGATGATTCCGCGGGTGTCCCGGATGGAGATACGTTTACCGGTTCCGTTCCAGCCTGTGTTCACGAGGTATGCCTTCGCACCGCTCTTCTTCATCTTCTTCACGAGCTCCTCAGCATACTTGGTAGGATGCAGCTCGAGGAATGCCTGTCCGAAGCAAGCAGAGAAGGTCGGAGTAGGCTCTGTGATTCCGCGCTCGGTTCCTGCAAGCTTTGCAGTGAAGCCTGAGAGGAAGTAGTACTTGGTCTGCTCAGGATCGAGGATGGATACCGGAGGAAGAACTCCGAATGCGTCAGCTGAGAGGAAGATCACCTGTTTTGCAGCAGGGCCCTGTGACTTAGGACGCACGATCTTGTTGATGTGATAAATAGGGTAGGATACACGGGTGTTCTCGGTAACGCTCTTGTCGTTGAAGTCGATGATGCCGTTCTCGTCAACGGTAACGTTCTCGAGGAGGGCGTCGCGCCTGATGGCTCCGTAGATATCCGGTTCAGACTCCTTGTCGAGCTTGATGACCTTTGCATAGCAGCCGCCTTCGAAGTTGAAGATACCCTTGTTGTCCCAGCCGTGCTCGTCGTCACCGATGAGGAGACGCTTAGGGTCGGTTGAAAGGGTGGTCTTGCCGGTTCCGGAGAGACCGAAGAAGATGGCGGTGTTCTCGCCGTTCATGTCGGTGTTGGCTGAGCAGTGCATTGAAGCGATGCCCTTGAGAGGGAGATAGTAGTTCATCATTGAGAACATACCTTTCTTCATCTCGCCGCCGTACCATGTGTTGAGGATAACCTGCTCCTTGCTGGTAACGTTGAATGCTACAGCTGTCTCGGAGTTGAGGCCGAGTTCCTTATAGTTCTCTACCTTTGCCTTTGCTGCGCAGTAAACTACGAAATCAGGCTCCTGGTCGAACTCTTTCTGGTTCTGTGGACGGATGAACATGTTGGTCACGAAATGTGCCTGCCATGCAACCTCCATGATGAAGCGGACCTTCATGCGGGTGTCCTGGTGTGTGCCGCAGAAACCGTCCACTACGAAGAGCCTCTTGGAAGAGAGCTGCTTGAGAGCGAGCTTCTTGAGGACTTTCCAGTTCTTCTCGGAGAGAGGGTGGTTGTCGTTCTTGTACTCGTCAGAAGTCCACCATACGGTGTCCTTGGAGTTCTTGTCCATCACGATGTACTTGTCCTTAGGGGAACGTCCGGTGTAGATACCGGTCATCACGTTGATGGCACCGAGCTCGGTTACCTGACCTTTCTCATAGCCGGTGAGATCCGGCCTTGTCTCCTCGTTGAAGAGAACCTCGTAAGATGGATTGTAAAGGACTTCTTTCACGCCCTTGATTCCATACTTGCTTAAATCCAAATTTGGCATAATGATAATAATATTTTAAATATTATAACTAATTTTCAATGGTTTGTTTGGCGGTGCCGGAACAATTCCATGGTCCGGTCTGCAAAATTAAGCAAAAAATGTTAATTTTGTGCATATTCCGGACGGAATAGTGAACAAAAATTCTGCCACTCCAATGCTTTTTCAGTCCGGAACGAAACGTAAATTGTTTTACCTGTATTCTTTTGAAACGAAAGTGGCGGAAACCTGGTCCGAAACTTCATTTTTAGTATGGAACCGATTGACATATTGTCAGAATACTGGGGTTATTCCTCATTTCGCCCTATGCAGGAGCAGATTGTCAATGCCGCCCTGCAGGAGAGGGACGTGCTTGCCATCCTGCCGACGGGAGGAGGGAAGTCGGTCTGTTTCCAGGTTCCTGCGATGATGAAGGAAGGCATCGCCATTGTCATCACCCCTCTCATAGCCCTGATGAAGGACCAGGTGCAGAACCTTCGTGACAGGGGAATCAAGGCACTGGCGGTGTATGCCGGCATGAACAGGAGGGAAGTGGACCTTGCCCTGAACAATGCCGCATACGGGGATTTCAAGTTCCTCTACATTTCTCCTGAAAGGCTCGGGACGATGCTTTTCCGTTCCTATCTTCAGGTGATGAAGGTCAGCTACATTGTGGTGGACGAGGCGCATTGCATCTCGCAGTGGGGGTACGATTTCAGGCCTGATTATCTTGAAATAGGGAAGATACGCGATGAGGTGGATGCGCCTGTCATAGCCCTGACCGCGACCGCCACGCCGGAAGTCGCGGACGATATCATGGAGAAGTTGCGCTTCAAGGACAAGAACCTGATAAAGAGCGGATTCGAGAGACCGAACCTTTCATATATCGTGCGCCGTGCCGAGGACAAGACGGGCCAGCTCCTGTCGATATGTTCAGGTGTGCCGGGGGCAGGAATCGTGTACGTGCGCAGCAGGATGAAGACCGAGGAGGTCGCTTCAATGCTGTGCTCCAAAGGTATATCCGCATCTTTCTACCATGCCGGCCTGCCTCACATGACAAGGACCGCGAGACAGGAGGAGTGGAAATCCGGAAAGGTCCGTGTAATGGTCTGCACCAATGCATTCGGCATGGGCATCGACAAGCCTGACGTGCGTTTCGTAGTGCACCTCGACCTCCCGGATTCTCCTGAGGCATATTTCCAGGAGGCGGGACGAGCCGGACGTGACGGGAAGGATGCCTATGCCGTCCAGCTCTGGAACGGAACCGATGTGCGTCGTCTGAAACAGATCGAGGCGGTGACTTTCCCGACATTGGAATATGTCGAGGACATTTATCACAAGGTCCACGCTTTCTTCGACATTGCCTACGGCCAGGGCAAGGGCCGTCAGCTCCGGTTTGACATAGCGGAATTCTGCTCGCGGTTCAAGTTGCAGAAGGCTTCAGTGTTCTATGCGATGAGATATCTCGAAAGGGAAGGACATTGGACGTTTTCCGAGGATGTGGAGGTCCCGACGAGGGTGAGAATTATCGTGGACCGGGACGCGCTGTACGACGTGGAGTTCGACGATCCGGTTGGGCTGCGCCTGATTGAAGCCCTGATGAGGAGATGCGAGGGCATATTTTCATTCACAGTCCCGGTGGACGAGGAATATTTCGCGGCGAGGTGTGAGATTACAATACCCCAGTTGAGGCAGCTCCTTTACCGGCTTTCGCTCCAGCATATTATAATATATGTTCCGACAGACCGTTCGGACGTGCTGTTCCTGCATGGGGAGAGGCTTGCCGAGGGCAATGTCGGGCTGTCTCCGCAGCGGTACAAGATGCTGAAGGAGACCGCGCACAAAAGGATGGAGGCAATGCTGGAGTATGTCGGGGAAGAGGATACCTGCCGATCGAGGTATCTGCTGAACTATTTCGGGCAGGAAGACACGACGGATTGCGGCAGGTGTGATGTGTGCAGGGGCAGGGCGGCCCGTCCTGGAGAAGACCCCGGGGCTGCCGGGATTGCCGGCAAGACGGAGGATGCCCTCAAAAGATTCATCCTGGACAGGTGTGCAGGGAAGTATTCCCTCAAGCAGATAAATGCCGAGTTCGGAAACCCTGCATCGGGCTGGTCGCCGGCATATCTCGACATCCTCCGGCGTCTGGTCGACTCCGGGGAAGTGCCTGTATATGAGTTCTGAAAAAATATGGAATCGGTTATTGCATTTCTCCTTCAATAGACGTATCTTGCAGAATTAATTACTAACAACATAGTTTATATGGCTTACAAAATCATTGATTTGGAGGGAATCGGCCCTGTATATGCCGAGAAACTCGTTGCAGCCGGAGTTATCACCGCTGATGACCTTCTTGAAAGATGCGCCGCTCCGAAAGGACGCAAGGAACTTGCAGAGGCGACAGGAATCACCGAGAAACTCATTCTCAAATGGACCAATTATGCCGACATGTTCCGTATCCATGGAATAGGGCCTCAGTTTGCGGAGCTTCTCGAGGCCGCAGGCGTCGATACCGTAAAGGAACTTTCACACCGTGTACCGGCCAATCTCGCCGCCAAGGTTGCAGAGGTGAACGAGGAGAAGAAACTCGTGCGCCGCGTTCCTGTGGAAGCTGAACTTCAGAAGATGATAGAAGAGGCGAAAACTCTTCCTGGAGTGCTGACATATTGATTCGGATATCATCCGGGATTTCCGGCGGTCGGACTGAATTGCTTGAACGGCAATGAGTTCCGGCCGCCTTTTATGTGCACTGGAGGGACCGTTCACCATAATTGGGGCATGCGATGCAACTTTTCATGCCAATGATGCATCTATAGATATGTATGAATATGCAGAATACTATGATACAATTTTTGACAAAAAGACATCTGGCGGCATTGGCGGCCTGCTTTGCTGCGGTATCATGCTCGGTGGCCGACATGGATGTCTCGATGTCCTTCGACCGTGAAGATTCGGCTTATGCGCCGGAAGGGACAGGGGACAAGTTCGATGAATACGAAGAGAACAGTTTCATCAAGACCGAAGACAGCAATGTATCCACGTTTTCAATCGATGCTGACGGGGCTTCCTATGCCTACATGAGGAAAATGCTTTCCCTCGGACGCCGTCCGGCTGCCGGTGCAGTGAGGATTGAAGAATACCTTAATTATTTCACTTTCAATTATCCGGAGCCCGGGAAGGACCATACTGTGGCATTGAACGGTGAGGTGGGTGAGTGTCCGTGGAACCGCGAGCACATGCTTATGCGGCTCGGATTGAAAGGAAAGTCTCCCGGTGCGGAAAGACCGCTTTCGAACTATGTATTTCTCATTGACGTGTCAGGGTCAATGAACTCGGATGACAAGATCGGGCTTCTCAAGAGAGGGCTTGCAGAACTCGTGGACCAGCTTGAACCTGAGGACCGGATTTCCATTATCACTTATTCCGGCAGCGTGAAACGTCTTCTGGAATCCACCCGTGCGGCGGAGTCAGACATTATCAAGAGCGCCATATCCAAATTGGTTGCTTCTGGCAGTACTGCAGGCGGTGAGGCCATGGAGATGGCCTACAAGGAGGCGCTTGACAATTACATCGAAGGCGGCAACAACCGCGTCATAATGGGCACGGACGGGGATTTCAATGTCGGGGTGACCTCCACAGACGCTCTTCTCGAAATGGTGGAAGGCTATGCGGCCAAAGGCATATATCTGACTGTCTGCGGTTTCGGTACCGGCAATCTAAATGACAGCATGATGGAGACCATCTCCAACAAGGGTAACGGCACTTACGTCTATATTGACTCGGAGGATGAGATGACGAAGGTCTTCGTCAATGAGGTTTCCAGTTTCTATTCCGTGGCCAATGACGTGAAAGTCCAGGTGACATTTGACAAGGATGCCGTGGAGAGCTACAGGCTCATCGGATATGAGAATCGCCTGATGGCTGATTCCGATTTCGAAGATGACGGGAAGGATGCAGGGGAAATCGGTGCAGGACAGACTGTTACGGCTCTGTATGAGATTATTCCGGGGAAGAAGTATTCAGAGGCGTCGAAGGTCGCCGGTTTCGAGGTGCGCTACAAGAAGGCGCTCGGAGAAGAGAGTTCGGAACTCGGCATGGACGTGGTGGATTCCGGCAAGGTCTCGGACGAATTCAGTTTTGCTGCCGGGGTGGCTGCCTACGGAATGCTTCTGAAGGATTCCAAGTACAAGGGAGCTTCCACTTATGACATGGCCTGGTCGCTTGTCGGTGCAGGTCTCCATTATGACAAATGGGGCTATCGTGCGCAGCTTCGTGACCTGATACAAAAAGCCGGGAAGATGGACTGATCCTTCTCCCCGGCCCGTTCCAAACCTTACTGAGTCACACCTATTTGGACATTTTGCTTATCAATATCTTAGGATAGTTGGTACATATAGCCTTCATTGATGACGAGTTCGTGATGTAGTAATCCATCGTGGACTCGTCATCGGCATTATATACGCTCAAAGCGATTCCTGCTTTCCGGAACTCGTCTATGGTCCTGTCTCCTCCTCCCTGGTTCATGTAGGTGGTCGACATGTTGGCCCATCCGTAGCCACGCGACTGATATACGGAGGCTGCGCTGTTGCTCATCCATCCGATTTCGACGCCTGCTGCCCTGGCATAATTGAAGGACGATGCCATCACTGTAGCATTGCCGGTGCAGATGAATTCCACGAAATTCTGCGCCTTCTTCTCCGATATTATCTCGCAGGCTCTCCGGCAGGCGTTGATAGGATATTGCGTCAGAGTGGACGGACTTGTAATGTTCTTGATGTCCAACCACAGGCGGGTGCAGCTGCCCTCCTTCATCACCTCGTCGAGATATTCCTCAAGCGTCGGGATGCTCTCTCCGTTTGTCAGGTTTCCCTTTGCGCGGATTTCCTGAAGAGTGGCTTCCCATGGGTAAAGGCCGTTGATTTTGCACTCAGCATCGGCATGTGCCACTATGACATTGTCATCCTTTGTCCAGTATATGTCGCATTCGGAAGCATAGCATTTCAGGCTCATGGCATATTGGAGGGCTGCGATGGAATTGTCCGGAAAACCGACTCCGGCTTCCGTTGATCCGCCCCGGTGGGCCACTACGATATTTCCTCCGTCAAGTGGCTTCAGCCCTGTCTCCCCGCCTTCCGGAGTCTCCGGCTCATCCGGCCATACCGGATAAGGCTGTGTCTCGTCTTTGTCGCAGGCAGCCAGGATGAAAAGCCCGGCCGCCAGCGAAAAAATAGTTCTTGCAAATGTCTTCATTACTTCTGCTGATTTGTTTTATAATTGCGGACGCATCTGAACGGCAGGATTGCATTTCCGTTGTCCACGTATGTGGCCTCGGTGTAGCTTGAGTTGTGGTTCTTTATGACCACGTTCATCCTGAACGCCCTCTTGTCCGTTGTGTAGAGAGGAATCCACATCTGGCACCTCAGTCCCGCCATCTGATATCCCTGCTTCATGTAACGGAATCCGAGAGGATAGTAATTGAATCCGAACTCGTCAGCGCCGTCAGAGATATTGTTGTAGGTGGCTCCGGTCCAGTATTCGGTATTCCTCAGCCATGCTGCAAGATTGCCGATTCCGCGGGCCGAAACTTCTTTGTCGCCTGTTCCTCCGGTTCCGGAAGCGGTAGTGAGCTGCTTGTAGGTACACTGGGACTCGAGTACCTTGAAAGTATGTCCTTCGGATGCCTGGCTTGCGGCATAGGCTATGTCCAGCCAGTCTGAAAGATTGGCGATATGCCAGCCGTAAGGGCAGATTCCCTGTACCTGCATGGTGACCATAGGGTGTGCCTTCTCATCGGCTTCATTGTCACCGGTGAAGCCTCCCGGATTGGAAATGTATTCGAGTGTTATTTCGTCTCCTACCGCATCGGTGATGACCGAGCCGGCCGTCCAGCCTTCAGGGAATGTCTGGTTGATCTTGTTGTCAAGACCCCATGTCGGAGTTCCGGTAATGATTTCGGAATAAGCGTAGATACGGCCGTGAGTGTCGTCACCCTGGAGCTGTCCTCCGATTTCGGCCTCTTCGTAAGCCATGTTGAGCCTGCTTGCGTCATCCCAGCTCTGCGGCATTACGCTGTCGCTTGAATAACCTCCTGTGGCAGTTGCTGCGGAAGGTACCATGCGCGCGCCGAGTTTAGGGATTATGCCGCCTCCGTCCCAGCGCATGTGTTCCACCATCCACTCTTTCATCGTCCCGTCACGGGCAATGAATGACTTGGTCCTGTACTTGGACAGTTCTTCGTCCGGCATGCAGTTGTTGGTGGTTATCCTCTCCCATGTCCAGGTCATGTCGTTGAAGTTCACGGTGAGATTGCGCATTCCGTCAACGTCGATTTCAGGTCCTTCCGGAAGGGCGGATGACGCGCTCTCCACCTTCGCCACGGTTCCGTCCTTGGCAAGTGCGAAATATGGATATGCAAATGTGCGCGAATCCATGTTGAAGAGTACCTTGTTCGCCCCGTCCGCTGCATTCATGAAATAACCCTTGACGGAGTGGAGTCCTTTCTCGATCTTGGTCATCTGTACAGCCCCGGCAATGTCAAGCCCGGAAGCCGAAGAACCGTACATATAATAGTATTCGTCTGCGGCAAGCTGGGTGACAGGTATCCTGAGGGTGTCCGTGCTTGTGTCAGGCGAGCCGACGATCACGAGGAATACCGCATTGCGGACATTGTCCTTGTCGGTCCATGCGGAGGCCTTGAGATCCACGCTTCCGCTTTCCGTTGCCGACCATTCCAGCCATCCTGAAGAAGTTCCTTCGTATTCGGCATCGAATAAATATTCGTCTCCCATGTTGGTTGTATATGCAATAGTCTGCTCTCCGCCTGCCGCGATGAATTCGATGTCTTTCACGTTTGAGCTGACAGAAGCGTCAGCCTTTTCGCCGAGCTGGCTGAAAGTGAATGCCCTGGTTGTCCCGTCCTGGGCCGTCACGGTGATGGTGAAATAGCGGCGGTATTCCGGATTGGGCTGAACTGTAACGTTCAGGCCTTTCTCTGTGACCGGCCTGGAGTCACCTTCATATGTTCCTATGAAATCAGTAATCACATCGGCTTTTGTGACCGTGGCGCAGCCTTTCGGGTCATCCACCTCGAAATCCCAGTCGAGTTTGTTTATCTTGTTGCCCTGGACTATGGTCACGGCTGTCTGCCAGTTGTATTCCCCGTCCGGAGTAGTTCCGTCTGAAGCGAACTGGACAGGCTCCCGGGCAATGGAGATCCTCGTTGAGGAATCTATCATTGACGACTCTATGCTGTCACTGCAGCCGGCTGCAGCGAGGAGTGCAAGGAGTATCGGTGTATGTAATGAAAATCTGTTGTTCATGTTCTTGGAATATTAATGTTGATTTAGCTCCATCCTTCGGTCTGCACCAGTTTGTGGTTCTTGTTCCTTGCTGAAGCGCTGATAGGCCAGAGCAGGATGTTCGGGTTGGTTGCCTGTTTCTCTTTCAGTGAAGGATTGATGTCCCAGATTTTTCCGAGGCGGATGAGCGCCCACCAGATGACTCCTTCGGCAGGGAATTCCAGCAGGTATTCGTCCGTCAGGGCGTTCAGGACAGCGTCGCGGGTGGCATCAGTATAGAAATTGTCAGTCCCGTAAGCTCTTCTCGCTATGATGTTGAGGGAGGCGAGTGCCCCTGCATAGTCTTTCTTGTAATATTTGAGCTCTGCGTCCATCATCACGGCAAGGGCATATCTGTAATAGAGCAGGTCGCAGTCTGCTATGACCGGTTTCTTGGACATGTCCCCGAGGAATTTGTTGGGCCATGTAAGTTCCT